>NZ_JAXFPY010000053.1:0-15308 GCF_034179385.1 Anaeroplasma sp. | reverse complement strand
TTCTTCATCTAAATATGTATATGCGATTTCAAATTTCTTACCATTAAATAAAGGAATAATAGATACTTCTTTAATCTTTTTATTGGTTAGATATCTTGGAATACTAAGACGAATAAAATATTCATCAGGTAATTCAAACATACTTGGATTTATGTATTTCTTTAAAATTTTTATATCCGGAGCTATTTCTCTTAAGAATTGTTTAAATGGTACTGAAAGCGGAATATTAAATATTCTTTTACCATTCTCCATTTTCTTACCTAAGTATGAAAATGTGATGGGATAATACCCTTTAATATATCCTGGTTCTTTAGCTGTAATTTCTAAATTATTATATGTTTGATATTTTAACAAATTAAAATAGGATTCATAAGCTTCATTAGCTGAATAAATTGTTTTTTGGAATACTTCTGAATTCAACCACAAAGACACTTCATGATTTTTAAGCATTTCATAATTATCATATTTATCAACATATGTCTTGTCAATCTCATAATTCTTTTTAATATTAGCTAAAGCTACATTATATGCTTTCTTACACATTCTTGAAAGAAATCTATAGATAAAAAATTCACCTCTAGTTGATTTTAGTTTTTGTTTTAAAACTTTATATCTTTTCACATCAATTCACCTCCTCTTCTTCTTCCATATAATACACCCTATTTTGACATTATTTATGTCTATTATAAAAATATTTTATTTTTTTTATTCTTACTTAATACAAATATATACGAATAGTAATAATAGATAGAGTTTTAAATTTACTAATAAAGAAATAAACAGGGAACAATCCCTGTTTATTCCTCCTTAGATTTTGATGCTTCGGCATCAAATTCCTTAGTACCAGTTTCTCCTAAGAAGATGAGACGATCTGCATAAAGCTCGTTTGTAATGACACTTACATCATTTTTTGTTTCCTTCTTTGGACATATTCTACCCTTTACCGCAACTCGGGCCCCTTTTTTTAGGTAGTTTACGGCATGTTCAGCTAAATATTCCCAAACGGAAATGTTAATAAAGTCGGTATCATAGCCGCCATCCATATTCTGGAATTCCCTTTTGACAGCCAGCCTTAGCTTAACCACCTTTTTGCCATCGGCAACCTCCTTTAGCTCGATGTCATTTACAACATAGCCTATCAGCATGAAATAATTGTACAACGACCTTGTTATCCTCCTTTCTAAATAGCACATTTGTTATATCATTTTTCATTTCAATCATGAAATTTCTAATTATGAAATCCATAAAATTAAATGTACTACTTTTAGAAAAATAAATAGATTAATCGATTCGTAAAATAAAAAATTCCTAAATTTATGTATAAATCTAGGAAATTCTTAATCTTTATTCCTTATTTTTAACATTCTTTGGTAATGCAATTAAATAAGTTATTAAGGAATTCTTAATATATGGAATTAATTCACATATATCAGAATCCTTTGTATTTAATAGGGCATCCTCCTCCATCTCATAATCTGTACCCTCTAATGCTAAGGATAAGGTATCATCCCCTACAAAGGAAATAGAATCTAATGCTCTTATAAAATCACTTTTATAGGATTTAATGGTTCTATTTGAAATATCTGAATCATAATCCTTAACACTTAAATTCTTTAATTTATCGATGATGAAATCCTTTAATTCTATAGGATTATTTGTATAAATATCGATATAGAAATAGGTGCCATATTCATGAGAGGTTATAGAATATTCTATATCATCTAAAATGAGATAATTCTTTTCCTTTAATAGCTTATAAAAGGGTGCTTCTACAGAAAATATAGAATCGAATAAGGCAATCATTTTATTTGGAAGAATAGGCATAGAATAATTTAGTGAATCCATTCTACCCATAATATGTAATTCTGGATATGGAATATCCTCATAGATTGTTTTAGGCTTAAGTGGGGCAAGGGATTCCACAAATGGAATTCTTTCTATATTATTTTCATGAATGGTAATATCCTTCATTTCATCTAAGATAGCCCTTTTTACCTCTTCTATATCGATATCACCTACAATGGTCAATATAGAATTCTTTGGTGTATAAAAATCAAGAAAAGCATTTTCTAAATCGAAAAGAGTAGTATTTTCTATATCCTCCTTTGTACCTAAGATTTCAATGGAATAGGGATCGTTTGGATATAATAGCTTTAAGCATTCCTCATGAATTCTTTTGTCGACTTGGTCGCGGGCTTCTTCTAATTCCGATAATATAATTGGCTTTTCACTTTCGATATTTTCTTTTGTAAAGCCCTTATGAAAAAACATTTTTAATAATAATCTAAGCGGAGGTATTAAATCATCATTCGTTTGAAAATAATAAATCGTTTGTTCTAAGCCTGTATAGGCATTCGCCTCCGCATTTAAAGAATCGAAATCAATTAATGCATCATGACCATCTATAATGAATGCTTTATGCTCTAAAAAGTGTGCAATTCCACTTTTTGATTCATAGAATTCACCATTTCTATAATATTTTTTATGGCTACTACCATAATGAACACCAATACCTGCATATTTTACCTGGAATCCGCTTCTTTTTACAAATATACATTTAAGACCATTCTTTAGGGTGAAGTATTCTCTATCGTTCATTTAGATCCCCTCCAAAGCCAAAGATGACCCTTCTTGAATTTTTAAGCTTTAAGAAGGCATCTTTAATATCTTCCATAGTGACAGAATTAATTCTATCAATATAGGTAGTACCATCATAGAATGCAGGAAAAAAATCCTTACATAATTCATCGAATAAATAGCTTTCCTCTAAATCATAGCTTGCCTTATGTGTTAGGGTAATCATTCTTTTAATTTTATCGATATCCATATAATGAATGCCTTCTGAAATGCATTCATCAATTCTTTCTAATACGAAATCTAAATCCTTTTTCTTTATTTCTGAACGGATCATAAGTATACCAGATGCACCATAAAGCTCACTCGATATGCTATAGCATAATCCATATTCCTCTCTTATTTTTTGAAATAAATAGGAATAATTGGATGCCCCTAGAAAATAATTTAATAAAATAAAGGGGTATATTTTTAAATCACCTGAAAATACATTTATATCGTAGATGATTCTTAAATACATTTGTTTTGATTTATAAGGCATTAAATATAAATTCTTATCTAAGCGTCCTCTATCGATAAAATTATGATCTAGCTTTGGTGATATATCATCTATAGTATTATATGGATATTTCCCATTAAAATCACCTAAAAAATAAGTTACATTTTCATCCTTAGATATCTTATTGTAATAAGCATATAAATCCTCTATGGTAATTTTATCTAATTCTTCTATATCACCCATAGGCTTAAAATCTCTAAGAGTATTTAAAAAGAAAGTATGGAAAGCAAAATTAGAAGCCTTTACATCTAAATATTTATCCATTTTTAAAATGGTAGCCTTAAGATGCTTCTTCGCAGTCAAAAAGGTTTTTTTATCAAAGGTATGATTTACGATTAGTGGAGTAGATAAGTCCTGAAATAGATTATAAATCTTATCTAGGGTATAGGTATCATCATGGATATATTTTGGATCTATAGCATTCGCCTTAAAGACAATCATAAAATAGCTTCCATGCATATCTCCTCGAACCTCGAATTTAAAATCATATAAATCCTCACATACTCTTACAATTTCCTCTTCTGTCTTATATTTACTTGAGGATAATCTCAAATAGGATATTAAAAGACTTCTTATGGTAATTTCCTTAGGATCAATCTTAGAAAGAATATATTTCGTTATTGATATTGTATGAAATTTATTAATATCTATGTACCTGCTCATATTCCCACTCCTCAAAAATGCAAAAAAAGACTGTTAAGTGTTTCTTAATTTGTTGAAAAAGAACAAAGGGGTAAATAAATTCCTCCTTAAGGAGGTTAGGCTTATTAAGTCCTTCAAATAATTTGAAGTCGCTTTGGTGTTTACACCTCTAGGTAATTGATATTCTATAGTATGAATATCACACACTCTACTTTTTCTCTCTATATATATATATATATATATATATTTAATTCTCCATTTATATATCATGAATACATTTACCACCTTTTTTTATACAATCCTCTTTTTATTCTTTTTCCACTAAAGGTATATTCTTTATTTTTCTACTTCTTTTTCGAAGTAATCTATCATCCATTTTTAATTTTCCTTCTATTATCAGGTTGCGATTCACATGCAAAACTCCATAATATTGGAATGAGTATTCTTATAGAATAATAACTCCATATTCGGAAATACACTTTAAAGCAATTCAAACTACAATTTACACTTTTTTCAAACGAAAGTCAAACGGGATTTACACTTTTTTATACCAAAAAAAAGATTTTGATAACACTTTTTATGAATGACATCTAGGTTTATGCTCTTCCTTTATATTCGCTATAATCTTTTACAAAGAATGGTGGAGCTTCATAAAATATCCATCATGATTTCCTTTGCTCATAATGTACAGGGAGGACAGATACTATTACAATATCTATTGATATTAAGCCATTTTACTATATTTTTTGTATATTAAAAAGAAAAAGGTGATTCTAACCTTATTTTGGTCAAAATCACCTTTTTTTACCTTATTTGCTATTTTTAGTCGTTTTTGCGATTAAGTAAGAGATTGTTTAAAGGAACTTTTTACTTTCCTGCAAGCTCTAGGGCAATCTTCATCATATTGTGGAAGGATGATTGACGCTCCTCTGCAGTAGTAATTTCACTTGCGACAAAGGAATCTGAAATTGTAAGTAAGCATGCAGCCTTCTTTCCTAATGCTTTAGCATTAGCGAATAGAGCAAAGGACTCCATTTCAACACACATACAATTATATTTCGTTCTCATTTCTTTCCAATGCTCCTTATTCTCTCCATAGAAAACATCAGAAGAATGAATGCAAGCCTCCGTTAGAGGGATGCCTAGCTTTAAAGCAGCCTTAGAAAGCTTTGTATTTAAAGCCTTAGATGGCTTCATTGCATGAGCTCTATAGCCAAAGGCTACCTTTGCATAATTCGATTCAGATACTGCAGTTGAAACTAAAACAGTATCAAAAACTCTTAAGGATTCATCATAAGAACCAGCAGATCCAATTCTTATAATATTTTCAACTCCATAGAAATTATATAATTCATAGGAATAAATGCCAATCGATGGCATACCCATACCAGAACCCATAACAGAAATTCTCTTTCCATTATAATATCCTGTAAATCCTAAAATATTTCTAGTAGAGGTAAAGCAGATTACATCTGTAAGATAAGTATCTGCAATAAATTTTGCACGAAGTGGATCACCTGGCATTAAAACGGTCTTAGCGATTAATGATGGATCACTACATGCAATATGTGGTGTAGGAATTGCCATTATTTCTCCTCCTTAGCATATTCTTCCATAATCTTCATACCAGCACTACAGCCAATTCTTGTAGCACCAGCTTGAATCATTGCTTCAAATTGAGCCTTATCACGGATTCCACCAGAAGCCTTAACCTCTGCATTTTCTCCTACAGCCTTCTTCATTAAAGCAACGTCACTCGCGGTAGCTCCACCTGTACCAAAGCCAGTAGATGTCTTAACGAAATCCGCACCAGCCTCAACGGCAAGCTCTGATACCTTTACCTTTTCTTCATCCGTTAAATAACAGGTTTCAATAATTACCTTTACTAAAACTCCATTCGCAGCCTTAACGACAGCTACAATATCCTTAAGTACAGTATCCCAATCGTGAGCCTTAGCTGCACCAATATTGATTACCATATCTACCTCATCTGCGCCATCAGCAATCGCTTGAGTAACCTCAAATGCTTTAACGCTAGATGCATTAGCACCTAAAGGGAAGCCGATAACTGTACATACAGCAACATCACTTCCAAGTAATAATTCATGTGCTAGTTGTACATTTACTGGGTTAACACAAACAGATGCGAAATGACAAGCATTTGCCTCTGCACATAGCTGCTCAATATCCTTAGGTGTAGCAGTAGCCTTTAATAAAGTATGATCAATATATTTCTCTACATTCATGAGAGAACCCTCCTAAACATCTAAAATTTTATCTAAGGATAAGATTTCAACATCTACATTTAATGGAGCGAATCTTTCCTTAAGTAAAATCTTTTTTAATTTCTTTGTATTCTTTGCATCACAGATTTTAATTACACCATATCCATCAATAGGTCGGAATAACTTTTCTGCCTTAGATAAGACCTCCGCCATATTAATATGCTTTGAAATCTTACCATCATCGTAAATCAAAATGTCCACAGCTGGTGGCAGTAAGAATGCGCTATCGCCATCCCACTGGATAGCAACAAAGGCACTTCTTGATTTGGCTGTATGCAAAAAAATGTAATCAGAAACCTGTATTTTTTCTTCCGAATATGTAATTTCAAGTCTTTTTCTCTTTTGTAAGTAGCCATATACAGCAGAGATAGACTGTGAATCGAGCCTGTTGAAGCCTGCAACCTGTTCTGGGAACTTCGCTGCGAAGGCCTTCTTCCATGCATCAAAGGTACGAATAATTTCTGCACGGCGGAATAGCCTTACCTCTCCTTCAAATGGTTCACAATATACATAAAAACGGAATTTTCTTACAATTTCTTCAATAATATCTAATATCATTTCAACAGCATAATTGGATAGTAGAATATCAAAAGAAATGAAGAAATTAACATCGAAAAATTTCGGTGGCAATAGCTCAAGATGAGGAACAACGGACTTCGATGCCATAATAAAGTTTGCCTCAAAATTCAAAACATTATGATGGTAGGTATATACCTTATCCCCATAGATTTGTCTTGAATCTGGTGGAGTAATATTCGGGTTTGAAGTTAAAAGTGTTATCAACTCCGGTTTATCATATGTTCTACTTTTTTCCTGTAGGAAAAATAAACGGAATTCCATTCAATCACCACCTTAATTTTCAAAAAGTAATACATTATATGTAGTATATCATTCTTTCAAACTATTGTCAAAGCACGACTACTTCTTATTTACAATTAAATCGCAGCGTGGACATAGCTCATCAACGCTTACAAATGGTACAATCATTCTACATCTAGCACAGGTTCTACCCTCTGCAGGTGTGACTTCTACCTTGAATTCATCACCATCAACGAATTCAATCTGAGAAACGATTAATAATGTAGCTGCATTATCCTTTACTACCTCAAATACCTTTTTCGCATCAGCATCTAATGTAACGGTAAGCTTTGCATTAAAGCTCTTACCGATAACCTTAGCACTTCTTGCATCCTCTAAAGCCTTAAGCACAATATCACGATATTTCATGAATTCATCATATTTTTCTTCAAGGTCATCTTGAATATCTTCTACTTCTGGCATATCGGTTAAATATACATCCTCTGCACTCTTAAATGGTAGACAATCATATGCCTCACTCATCGTATGAGGAAGGATTGGGGATAATAATTTAATTAAAGAATCGACAATCTTATAGAATACAGTTTGTACAGATAATCTTCTATTGGATTTAGGATCTTCAATATATAGAATATCCTTTGTGAAATCTAAATAGAATGCAGATAAGGTAGAGGATACATAATTCAGTACAGTCTTATAAACATCACCAAAGCGGAAGGTATCATATCCATCCTTTACCTCCTTGATGAATTTATTAAGCTTAATGAGCATATACTTATCTACAGATTCAAGCTTAGAGTAAGGTAGTGAATCACTAGGATTGAAATCCGATACATTCGAAAGTAAGAACTTTAATGTATTACGAATCTTTCTATAGGATTCAGATACCTGTTTTAAGATATCTTGAGATAATGGCATATCGGATTGATAGTCTACACTTGCAACCCATAATCTTAGAATATCTGCACCATTGGTATTGCATACCTTAATAGGGTCAACGGTATTACCTAAGGATTTTGACATTTTTCTTCCCTCTCCATCAAGAGTAAAGCCGTGGGATAGGACTGCCTTATAAGGTGCAGTACCTGTAGTTGCTACTGCAGTAATAATAGATGAATTGAACCATCCTCTATACTGATCACTACCCTCAAGGTATAAATCGCATGGATAAGGTAAGCCTCTTCTTGCTAGGGTTGAATAGGAAGAACCTGAATCAAACCAAACGTCCATAATATCCTTTTCTTTCTCGAACTTACCGTTTGGAGAATGTGGATTTGTATAACCCTCTGGTAATAAATCCTTTGCTTCTTTCTCAAACCATACATTAGATCCATACTTCTCAAACAAATCCGCAACGTGAGCTAAAACATCCTGATCTAGGATTTCTGTTCCATCCTCTGCATAGAATACAGGAATGGGTACACCCCAAGCACGCTGGCGTGAAATACACCAATCATGACGATCGCGAATCATATTGGAAATACGAACCTCACCCCATACTGGAGTCCATTCTACGTCATGAATTGCCTTAAGAATATCCTCCTTGATAGGGTCGATGGAAGCAAACCACTGTGGGGTTGCTCTAAAGATAACTGGCTTCTTTGTTCTCCAGTCATGAGGATAGCTGTGGGTGATTGGATCTAATAATAATAAGGATCCACATGCCTTTAAATCTTCAATAATTGCATCCTCAGAATCATCATAGAACATACCGGCATACTTGCCTGCATTTTCCATCTGGTAACCATGATGATCCACGCAAACTAAAACGTCAAGTCCATATTCCTTACCAGCAATGTAATCCTCCTCACCATAGCCTGGTGCGATATGTACGAAGCCAGTACCATCGGTTGTAGTAACATAATCCGCGTTGATAACAGGTTGAATTCTATCATAAATAGGTAGGATATACTTTAAATCTAGTAAATTCTTACCATATTCATAGCCTAAAACATGAACATCCTCTAAAGAAAGCTTTGCCTTTAGAGATTCAAGTAAATCGGCTGCACAAACCATTCTTCCCTTGTTCGAATCAAATACAACATATTGAATATCTGGTCCAGCACAAACGGCCAAGTCACCAGGAATTGTCCATGGTGTAGTTGTCCAAACTAAGAAGGATGCATCCTTAAACATTCCCTCTCCATTTACAATAGGGAACTTAAAATAAATAGACTTAGATGTAATATCATGATATTCAATCTCAGCCTCAGCTAAGGCAGACTCACTTGATGGAGACCAATATACTGGCTTTAAGCCCTTATAAATTAATCCCTTTGCTGCCATTTTAGCAAATACTCGAATCTGATCTGCTTCAAAATCATGAGTTAATGTAATATATGGATTTTCATAATCTGCAAGTACACCTAATCTTTTGAAGCCAACCATCTGACGGTTTACTTGCTTATAAGCATATTCCATACATAAATTACGGAATTCCGCAATAGGCTTATCTCTTCTAGATACACCACTCTTTTGGAGTGCATTCTCAATTGGAAGACCATGCGTATCCCAACCAGGATAATATACACTCTTATAGCCATTCATATTCTTATAACGAACGATAAAATCCTTTAAAATCTTATTTAATGCATGACCTAGATGAATATCACCATTTGCGTATGGAGGTCCATCATGTAATGTATATTCTCTTTTTCCTTCATTCTTTTTGATAACCTTATGATATAAGTCCATCTTCTCCCATTTTTCTTGGATTAATGGCTCCTTATTATTTAGATTACCACGCATTTCAAAATTCGTTTGACCCATAAATAGGGTGTCTTTGTAATCCTTCATATTCTTCCTCCTCATAAAAAAAATCCTTAAAGCATATGCTCTAAGGACGATTTAGTCGCGGTACCACCTTAGTTCCATATATAAATATATATGGCACTTCATTACTTTAACGCAGCAGGCGGGTATAGCTTATCCCTATACCGGCTCGCCCAATGATTCAAAGATACTAGAATTTACTACTTTTCACCCTCTGTAGCTCTCTTATCAAAGTCTAATTGTACCTTTCGTTTGGGGTCCTAACCTTTAATACAAATGAATTATACTATTTTTTCTATCTAAAGTAAATAATTAAAAATTTTTTTGTTATACGATAATTTTTTTGTTATAAGAAAAGGACTTAGCACTAAAGCTAAATCCTATTTTGCTATTCAAGCTCAAAAGCACCAGTATATAGTTGATAATATACGCCCTTCTGTTTAATTAAATCCTCATGTGTACCACGCTCAATTATATGGCCATGATCTAATACCATAATGGCATTTGAATTTTGTACAGTAGATAATCTATGAGCAATAACGAATACGGTTCTACCATTCATAAGACTATCCATACCTCTTGAAACTAAAAGTTCTGTTCTTGTATCAATAGAGGATGTTGCCTCATCTAAAATCATTACAGGGGCATTAGCTAGAGCCGCTCTCGCAATAGAAATCAATTGGCGCTGACCTTGTGATAGCTGAGATCCATTACTTGTAAGCATTGTATTAAAGCCATCTGGTAGTCTTGTAATGAAATCATAAGCATTTGCAATTTTTGAGGCCGCTTCAATTTCTTCCATAGTAGCATCAAGCTTACCATACCTGATATTATCCGCAACAGTACCTGTAAATAGATTTGTATCCTGAAGTACAATACCAATCGATTTTCTTAAATCTGCCTTCTTAATCTTATTAATATTGATACCATCATATCTTATCTTACCATCTGCAATATCATAAAAACGGTTGATTAGATTTGTAATGGTTGTCTTACCAGCACCAGTTGCACCAACAAAGGCAATCTTTTGACCTGGCTTTGCATAAATGGATACATCATGTAATACAAGTTTTTCAGGTACATAGCCAAAATCTACATCAAAAAGACGAATATCACCTTTTAATTCTGTATAGGTAATAGTACCATCCGCCTTATGTGGATGCTTCCATGCCCAATGTCCTGTATGCTTATCACATTCCTTAATAGTACCATCCTCTTCGATTGTACAATTTACAAGAGTGACATAACCATCATCTACTTCCGTCTTTTGATCCATTAAATCAAAGATACGAGAAGCACCAGCCATAGCCATAACGACCGCATTTAATTGCTGGGAAATTTGGTTGAATTGGTTACCGAATTGTCTTGCCATACCTAAGAAGGTAACGGCAATACCAATCGTTAATGCTTGAGATTCAGTATTACCAAAGCCTCTTAAGGATAAATTAGGCACATTGTTAATAACGATTAATACACCTACAATCGCAACTAAAACATAAAGTAGATTTGCAATATTATGAATGATAGGCACAAGCATATTTGCATATGCATTTGCAGCAAAGGAATTATGATTTAATTCCTCATTTAGAATTTCAAATTCTGCCTTAGATTTTTCCTCATGACAGAACACCTTAACGACCTTTTGTCCGTTCATCATTTCTTCGATGAAGCCTTCGGTTTTAGCAACACTTTTTTGTTGTTTAATGAAGAATTTTGCACTTCCTCCACCTATCTTAGATGTCGTAAAGAAAATTAGCAATACGGCTAAAATTACAACTAAGGATAGCCAAATGGAATAATAAAGCATTACTGCAAACAATAAAATTACTGTAAGCATTACCTGAATGAACTGAGGCAGCGCTGAAGATACTACCTGACGGATGGCATCGACGTCATTCGTATAGGTAGACATAATATCACCATGCTGATTTCTATCGAAATAGGAAATAGGAAGCTTTTCCATATTCGAAAACATATCCGTTCTAATCTTATGTAGGAAGCCCTGTGTTAAAGAGCATAATAATTGCTGATATAAGGTAGATGCAAGTATTGCGACAATATAAATTCCACCAAGCTCTAAAATCAACTTAATTAGAGTAGGTCTTACTACCTCATATCCGCTACCCGCAACACTACCATTTGCTTGAATACCTGCATAAATAACATTATCAATAAACTGTGACATAAATACTGCAGCAGCAATAGAGCCTATCGCGGATAAAATAATACAAATAATAATGATAACAACATGTATAGGATACGTACGGAATACATATTTTAATAATCTAGAAAGTGTCTTTTTCGCACTAAAATTAGGATTTGGATTCTTCATACTTTTCATATTAAGCCACCTCCTTCATTGAAGCGCCTGCTTTATTTTGAGAATAATAAACCTCTTTATAAATTTCATTATTCTTTAATAATTCATCATGAGTGCCTATAGCATCAATATGCCCATTATCCATAACGATAATCTTATCTGCATCCTGAATAGAGGATACTCTTTGGGCAATAATAATCTTTGTAGTTGAAGGAATGAATTCCTTAAAGCCCTTACGAATGATGGCATCTGTTTTTGTATCAACTGCACTTGTAGAATCATCTAGGATTAAAACCTTTGGATTTTTAAGTAATGCTCTTGCAATACATAATCTTTGCTTCTGTCCTCCAGATACATTGGTACCACCCTGCTCAATATAGGTATCATATTTATCCGGGAAGGACTCTATGAATTCACTTGCACATGCAAGCTTGCATGCATGCTTAATTTCTTCCATAGTAGCATTTTCGTTACCCCATTTTAAATTATCTGTAATGGTACCTGAGAATAATAAATTCTTTTGTAATACTACTGCAACATTATTTCTTAAAGTTTCAAGATCATAATCCTTAACATTTATTCCACCAACGAATACATTACCCTCTGTTGCATCATATAATCTTGAAATTAAATTTACTAAAGTGGTTTTCGATGAACCTGTTGAACCAATAATACCAACCGTTTCACCACTGTTGATATTTAATGTAATATTTTCTAAAGAATTCTTCTTTGCATGAATAGAATACTTAAAGGATACATGATCAAAGGATACACTACCATCCTTAATCTCATAAATTGGATTTTCTGGATTTACAAGATCACTCTTTTCATCTAATACCTCTGCAATTCTCTTACCAGATTCAATTGCCATAACGATCATGACGACAACAAACGATAACATCATTAATGCCATTAACATTTGGAATCCATAGGTAGTCATCGACTGAAACTGTCCTACGGTTAATTCCGTAAATACATAGCTAAAAGTACCATCGGATAATTGCTCTGAGGTTGTAGTATTAATAATAATCATAGAACCAATTAATAGAATAATGATCATATTGATATTCACTGCAGCCTGCATTGCAGGTGAGCTAAGGGCAATAATTCTTTCTGCGAAGGTGAAATTCTTTCTTAAATCATCACTTGCATGTGTAAATTTATCGATTTCGTAATTCTCTCTTACAAAGGATTTCACTACTCTTATACCGTCAATATTCTCTTTAACAGATTCATTTAATGCATCATACTTCTTAAATATTCTTCTAAATACCTTCATTGCAGATAGCATAATCAATACGATGATTATTGCTAATACAAAGAATACAATTAGGAATACCCAAGATAATTTAGGTGAAATCGTAAAGCACATCATAATAGAGAATATGATCATAAGAGGAGAACGGAAGGCCGTTCTTATAATCATCATATAAGCACTTTGTACATTCATTACATCTGTAGTCATTCGAGTTACTAAGCTTGATGCTTGAAATTTATCGATATTTGAAAATGAAAATTTTGTAATATTTTCATACATATCCTTTCTTAAGTTTTTAGCAAATCCAGCACTAGCCTTACTGCAAAAATAACCAGCTGCAGCTCCAAAGACTAAGGATAAAATTGCCATAACAACAATAATAATAGAATATATTGTAAGTTCAGACATATTTTTATCATTGATTTGGTCTACAAGCTTTGAGGTCGCAAGTGGAAGTGCACATTCCATAACAGCTTCTAATGTGACAAATAATATAGATAAAATACTTGCCGTTTTATATTCTCTTATAGACTTCATTAATTTACGAAGCATTTTTCTTTCCTCCTAATATATTATTCTCAAGTTTATTCATAATGGATAAAAGAATATCTTTTTCTTCTTTTGTTAAGCCTAATGTTAATCTTTCTTCAAAACTTTTTAAATCCTTCTTAACAGATTCCACAAACATTTTTGCATCATCTGTTAAAACTAATTGTTTTAATCTTAAATCATTATGAACGCTTTTTCTTATAATCATACCCTTAGATTCCATTAAAGAAATCACCTTTGAGGCAGTAGATCTCGTGATGCCAAATTCCTTTTCTATATCTTTTTGAAATACAATTTCCTTTTCCGAGATATATACTAAAATAAAGCTATTTGTACCACTTACTCTCTCTAGTGCTTCAATGGATTCTAATTTTTCTATTTTTCTTTTTATGATATTTGAAACATAATTGATTTTGCATCCAATAGCTTCCATTATATCCTCCTATAAATAGTTTGATATTCAACATTATAATTTTTTAAAACTTAAAAATCAACATGATTCTTTGTATAACAAAATTATAAATAAAGTAAAGTGTTTTCATACGAATTCATTTACGATTGATGCTTCCGTTCATTTTTTAAAGTAAAGCCAGGCTTAACAATTTTATTGTTAAGAAACTCCCCTATATATTTCACTTGGGAAATATTATTTGAGACTTATGCTTACGAATAATATTAGAAAAAAGGCTGCAAGAAACTATTTGAGTTTCTTAACAGCCCCTCTTTTGTCTATAATAACTAGTTTTTTATTTGTAGATACATTTTTAATAAAGAAATCCATCATTTTTTCTTTGTCATTTTCAAATCCATCCTTTAAACAAAGTAAAACTTCCTTTGATTGTAGACGGATTTCAAATAAATCATCATACTCATATATTTTTTTGAAATCAAAATAAGAATAATTAACCTTCTTTTTCTTTCCAGAATTGATAATAATAATATCTACGCTTTTTTCCTTAAATGTAAAATCATAGGTCACACCATCCCTTATAACCTCAGGATTCTTGTTTTGTACATCCTTTGGTAAGCGAGAAAGCATAATAATATTATAAACACCTACGGCAAGTGTAAATAAAATGAAGATGGCACCCATAGTTATAAACTGACTATCTCTTCTTACAAAGCCAATGATAGTGAGTGGTGCACCAATAGCGAAAGCTATTGCAAAATAGATATAATTCTTTAATATATTTCTTTTTCCTGATTGAAGCATGGAATGGAATGCTTGTTCTCCTGTTATATTGGAAATATTATGTACTACCATATAGAACTCCTTCTTTTAATTCGTCGTTATTATACTATATTTCTTCCACAAATAAAATAAGAATATTTGTGTTTCCCCAAAATTAAATATGAACGCATAACTGAGCCATTTTTCTAATAGTTAGATAAATTTGTAAATAAGTAGTAAATGTTATTTTAATAAGCAGTTAAGCCATTTTTGAGATTTTAATTTTAAAAATTATGGATACTTTATAAAATTTGTACTATTACCTTTGGTGCGTGAATTAAAAAATGGGGAAACACAAG
>NZ_JAXFPY010000003.1:0-4820 GCF_034179385.1 Anaeroplasma sp. | reverse complement strand
AGATTCTAATAATGTTTTTCATTTCAAGAGTTTTAATTCTATGTTTAACTCTACACCATTAAAAGAAATCACCTATGGTACATATGGAATTGATATTGTAGCAAATGGAAATATATTCTATTCAGTTAATTTTTCTCAATTAGAATTAAGTAAAATCAAACCTTATTTTAACTGTAGATATTATAATTATGATGAAGATGGAAATATTTCTTTAGAAAATGATTCTTTGTTGAAATATACAAAATCACAAGGAAAATATCCTATAATCGGAAGTTCAACCAATCCGACAGAAATAATATCGTTATATGATAATGATATTAAACAAGACGACACTAAAAACAATAATAAGGGTTTCGCTATTAATTTACATAAAGATGTAGTTCTTCCTGACAAGATAACAATTAATACTCACTTAGATAAAACTTTAGTTTGTGGGAATACAATAAGAGTTAATATGCCGAATGTAACATCTAATTCATCAGATACATTATCTCTTCGCAACACAGGTATATATTTAATAGAATCAAGTTATCATATATGGGATTCTAAAAATGCGAGAACGATGTTAGTATGCTCAAAACAGAATGTAAATTTAACAGAGCAATATCGAAATAACAAAATACTTTTTTCCTAAGAAGATGATTTCATGATAGCAAACATGGCTGAAATATTATTGTAAATTGTATGAAATTCAATATTAGGAAAAGTCATATAAGCCATTAATTCATGATTCTCATCTTCCAATCCAATCTCATTAACCATCGTGGATTTTTGAATTTTGTAATTCATTATTATTGGTTTAGAATAATCGATATCTAAAGAATGATAATATTCGTAAGATACTATCACATCACTATTAACTTCATCATAGAATGTTACCGATAAAGTGTTAGTATTATAATCAAAACTACTTAATAGTGTGTTTATGTTATCTCCAGAAATTCCACCTTGAGCGTCAATTCTTGCCGATTTTTTAGTTAAAACTCCATCTTCCGTCATCCAAAAATAGAATACTATTGAATTTTTTACCAATTGTACATTAGATAATTCAATTGATACTTGGAAATTTTGAATGTAATCTAAAGTATAAACATTTGTGTATTCGTGTATATCACAATATAAATTCAATGTGGAGATTAAATCGGATTGAACGGTTTTTATAACAAGTTGCATAGGATTAAATGATTCTCCATCTCTTGTTTCATAACTTATAATCGAAGTAAAGGATAAATTTGAATATCCGACAGGTGAATCACCTAAAGTATAAAATACAACTTTATCACCATTTATAGTGGTTGTGTATTTATTAATTCGTTTCTCATCCGAACAAGCAACATCGAGATACATTTTTGTTCCACCATCTTTAGAATAAATTGTCGTTGCACTTGCTTCACCTAAATCAACATATGCTTTAAGCTGATTAGTTTCGGAGATTAAATCCGATAAAGTTGAGTATAAACTTTTACCATTGTCTTTAGAGAATAGAGGTGTTTCATCATCATCAGAATCAACATTATATAAATTTATAAAATTAGATTTTTCATCACCTTTATATACATAAAAGTTTTCTTCATCGTTCGAATAAATTTTCGTAAATGATGTATCAACATCGCTTTTATAAATGAATGTAGGTGTAGTTTTAGTAGAACCGTCAACATCATATTCATCAGCAATAATCTTATCACTATGTTCTTGAGTTTTCACATCATAAGTAGAATACCAACAATCTCTATCATTAGGGTCTTCTGCAGATTCATCTATTACATGATAAAGGGTGGTATATGTTTTTTTATAAGGCTCTTTATTGATTTCAACAATTGGTTTTTGAGAAATAGATTGAACTGTGTTTTTGGTCAAATTCCATATTCCTTTATCAAAATCAATTCCACCTGTTATATTTTTTCTAGTATCTTCGTTGTAGAATTTACCATCTTCGTTAGATTTAATCGTTACGGTTTTTCCTAAAGAGTCTGTGTAACTCATCTTAAAGTAAGAAGGGATTATAGGACTAAACTTGGTGGTATATGTATAATTTGCTGAATCACTAGCATCGTATGTCAACATTGTATGTTCATTATTAATATCCATTGATTTTACATAAGATTGAATTACTAGATAATTGTTATCCGTATCATCATAAATTTCATCATCTGTTAATTCATAATAAGACAGTCTATTTCCCATATGAGAAATTACAGATATTTTATTATTGAATATATATGACATTTGTACATCATTTAATATTTTAGCAAGTAACCAAATGTTATCAATTTCACCATAGAAATTATTATTTATCAAATCGTTTGTTCCTAAATAAATTTTATGAGAAGATGAGGTTATTGCAAAATTAAATTGACCATAATCAACACAATCAATATAAACTTTTACCGTATTTGATGTGTGATTAAAATGTAAACATAAGAAGTGATAATTTTTATCACAATCGAATTCATTTCCATCAATTATTAATTTATTGTTTATATAATCATAAGAAATATTAATGAATGATTCAAAAATTGTTCCACTTGAAATGTCTGTTAAATTAGACGCTTTAAACCATAAACCTAATGTGTAATCTTGAAATGCGTCTATCGCTAGTGTTGTATTTGAATAAGCGTATGTTTCACCATCGAAATTTAAAGATTTGTCTATAATACTATCGATTTTTAAGTCACTACCGACAACTGTACAGTTTATTTGATTTGAAGAATTATCATAAATTGTAGAACTGTAATCTTCAGAGTTCATATTATAATAGAATATCATTGAATTTTGATTAAAAATTTGATTATTTTCTTCATTTATAATATTCAAAGGTTTGTTTCCATACGCAATGTATTTGAAATTTTTAGCCAATCCTTCTTTTTCGGTAGTTTTAGAATCCAAAGTCCATTTTATAAGAGAATCTAATTTGTAATTTTCTTCACCAGTTGGTTGTCCTTGTTCATCCAAAGCATTGTCTAAGCGAGAAGAATCAGTTAATGTTATATATCTGTTATAAGATGAAGCAGTAACCGCTTTAATTTTCAAATCAGGTACAGTGTAATTATTTTCATTCGGATGATAAAAATCAGAACCACGCGAAGAAGCAATGTCTACAGATAAGAATATACCACTATGAGGAATTATAGGACATCTTCGGTTATATTCCATCCCTTGTTCAAGATAATAAAAGTAATCAGATGTCATTATAAGGTCGATATTATATGATACAGAAATCTCATAATCTGAAGGAATTTTATTGAATTCTAAATGAACTAAATTGTTTTTCACATCGAAATATGAGTTTGAATCTAATATACCATTATCATCAATAAAATATTCTTTATTATTTAAAACTTCAATCGATGTATTTAAAATAAAATCATTGATTTTAATAATCATTGATTTTTCAAGGTAGTATTCACTCATTTCTATTTGAGTTTCGTATATTGAAGTTTCTTCCTCAGCAATACCTAAAGATGTAGTGTAAACACAATAATAATTTTGAGGAAAGTATTCAATTCCTAAATGTTTTGTTGGAATTTGTACATATGCGGTATCTAATCCCCAAACAGAAGAACCTATTGCTTGGTCAAGAGAATAATATCTAAGACCTGCATCATCATATAGTTTTTCACCATTGAGCGTGTAATCTAATAAAGGCACATTAGAGTTTAGAATAGATGAATAATTTTTTTTTGTTTCTATTCCCAAGAAAGGAGAATAATGGTCAGATGCTATTAAATTGGCAATTGTTTTTTCGTAATCTATTACTTTTATTAATTTTTTATCGTTCCAATAATAATTGAACACCTCTCCTAAAGAATTGTTTTGTTGAAAAATTAAATTATATCCTAAATAATTTGTTTTTTCTCGAATTCTATATGGTATAGATTCAATTTCTTTTTTAGCCATACTTGTAGTGCTATTAATTATCAGATTTGGGGTATAACCGAATGATTCAGAAATTCTAATTAAATTAGATTTATCGTTTTTATCTATGTTCCAATTATTTTTTATTTCGGAATATTTGTCACGCATATTCTGTAATTCATATGACATGGAATTTAGGAATTGAGACCATAATAAATCATGAGTTAATGGCGAAATTAATGTATTTTGCAAGGATTTATTTATAGTTTCTTGTGACATTTTTTTTTTACCTCACTAAGTTTAGTATTTCAAGT
This sequence comes from Anaeroplasma sp., assembly GCF_034179385.1. NCBI lineage: Bacteria > Bacillati > Mycoplasmatota > Mollicutes > Anaeroplasmatales > Anaeroplasmataceae > Anaeroplasma > Anaeroplasma sp. The sequence goes on along the minus strand of NZ_JAXFPY010000003.1, from coordinate 651 downwards.
TTATCACGGCATCATCATAATATAAAATATTACTTCTGCTAGAGTTTTTAAGATTTTTTTCAAAATATTGATATTCTACCTTAAATGAATAGTTATGATAGTCTTCCGTCAATCCATTTGTGATATTTAATGCACCTTTTCCTGAGTTTAAATCGAGAGTCGAGTTAGTGGTTACATATGAAGTATCTTTTGCTCCAACGATATTACCATTAGAATCACAAGTAGCCATAAGTTCATATTCGGAATCTTCAATAGTTGTATCTTTTACATATACTTTTACAGAATCAGAGCTTATAGGGTATATAGGTAATTCAAAATCACAATAATAATTGGATGATAATTTTATATTATCTTTATATAATTCGACATGAGATAAATGATTTTTTACACCATCGGTTTCATCAATTAATCTTACATAATCTGAATCATACACACTTTCACCAAAATCCATAGTTTCAATACCATATGTTTTAGATAAGTTTGTTTTTATATTATTTGAAACTTCTGCGGTTGTATAAGCAGATGATGTTATAGTTACATCTATATGGAAAATCATTGGTATTTTATTTGTAGATTCAAATGATATTAAATCAGTGGGGTCATTTACATCATGTAAAGTTTCAATAATCTTTGTTTTCTTTAATTTTGCAT
>NZ_JAXFPY010000009.1:0-2665 GCF_034179385.1 Anaeroplasma sp. | reverse complement strand
AGCAGTCAATCCGAGTCATCTGATGCGAAATCCTATGAAGTGACTAAAAAAATTGATGATGACGTGAATCATATTCAAGTCGTTAGTATGATTGTTATTGCATTAATTTTACTAATCATAGGATACAGAAGAAAAGAACATAAAGAAGAATACTAAAAAGAAATAAACTTGATTTAAAAAAAATAATAGATCCAATCTATTGTTTTTTAAACTTTTTTTAAAACACAATATTTCATTAAATTTATATTAACTAAACACCATAAACTAATAATGAGTAAAATAATATTGAAAAAAAATCATTTATTTTTGACTATAATTTTATTTAATATATTTTATTCAGACTTTATGATTTGGTTAAAAAAGATGTGAAATCCATAATAAGTAAGTCGTTTATTGTATTGATATACGACTTAGTTATTGGTGAATATGGCTTTATTTAACTAAAGTGAACAATATTCTAGAAGAACATTCTAGATATTTTCAATATAAAAATATGGAGGAAAATTAAATTGAAACTTAATAAGATAGTGATTTTATCATTATTTATTGTGCTGATCTGTTTCATTGGAGCAGTAAGTGCAACTGAAGATGTCAATGATACAGTAATTACCGATTCAGGAATTGATGAAGTAAATGCTGTAGAAATAGAACAAACTGTTGACGATACAAATCAGGTAACAGAAGTTCAAAGCAATGATGAATCAAATAATGTTCTTACAAGTGGAACACCAGTTGCTGCGGCGGATTGGAATTCATTAAAACTTAAGTGTGAATTACCAACTAGCCAATATATTACATTAACGGGCAATACTTATACAATTGGTAATGCAATAAATTTCAAAAATAGTGCTACAATTGTAGGTAGTGATGTTAGTTACATTACTGGAGGTTCTACTTCAAAAACACCCTTTGTGAATACTAATTCTGCATTAACACTTCATTTTATTAATGTTAAATTTTTAAATGTTAATGCTAAAAATTTATTAGAGCTTGATGGTACTGTTTATTTAGAAAATTGTACTTTTAATAATGTTCAAACTGCAACTGGACACAATTCTGTAATATATAATACTAATAATTACATGTATTTAACTGGATGTAATATTACTAATTGTCATACTGGTTACGGTGCTGTTACAAATTATAATTCTGGAAGTACAACTAGTGTTATAATGTATGTTGATGATTGTAAATTTATTAATAATAGTGCTAGTGTAGAACCTGGTGCTATTAATAACTGTGGAATTTTATATGTAAATAACTCTGAATTTGATGGCAACCATGCAAACTGGTGGGCTGGAGCAATACATACTCATACAAATGCTCAAACAGAAATTGAAAATACAATCTTTAAAAGAAACACTGCTGGATGGAACGGTGGAGCATTATTCACCTACAGCAAACTTAAAATAAAAAATTGTACTTTTGAAGACAACAACTGTACCACTAACAATGGTGGTGGAGCAATCGGAGCATACAACTATGGATCAGGATATAATATAACAATATGTTCATCTAGATTCAATTATAATACAAACCTATGCTATGCTTACACAAACATTTCAACCACCTCTGTTGGTCGTGGAGGAGCAATCTCTGTATTAAATGGAGGCTACTTAACAGTATGTAATTGTAATTTCACCGGCAACTATGCAAAAATAGGTCAAGCAATTGCAGCTGCAACATACACCTATGAAAATGGTACTGGTGGAAATCCACACATAAAAATATGCAATAATAGATTTGTAGATCACACAGCAACTGGAATTGATACCGTAGTGATTACTGGAAATGATTATATATTTAACAACAATGTATTCATTAACAGTTATCAAAACACTCCGTATACGGGAACTGGAAACACTTATAACTCTGTTGGATTAATGATGACTAGTTCTTCTAAAAAAATGCTTGAATCTCTTTTAGGAGCTTCTAATCCTGATATATTAACAGATTTTGAATCTCATGATGTTATTTATGTAAATATTTCCTCTGATAAAGATTCAATGAATGATGATGTCCATGGTCAAAGTTGGGATGATGCATATGGAGGACAATATGCAATGTATGTAGCTTTAATGTGCATTAACGAAAATGGAATTATTTATGTCGCAAATGGGGATTATACTCATGAAGACTTTGGTGGAGAAATTACTGTAAATTCAGGTAATTTCACAATTATTGGCCAAGGTCCTAAAACAAATATAACAAATATTATATCTACTGTATATTCATCAGGTAATGAAAATGCTACTCATAATTTTATTAATTTGACTTTTACTGGAAAAGAGTTTGGTTTTAATTCCAATTTTATTAATTGTACATTTTTAGGTCCAATTTCAATTTCAAAAGACCTTTTAAATTATGAAACTCGTCATATTGAAGAATCTGGTTGTGCTAAAACTTATTTCATGAATTTTAATAACTGTGTTTTCAAAGATGTCACCACAGAGGGTTCTTTAGTTACTCTTTATAAATATGGTGCTGTAAACTTTAACAATTGTACTTTTGAAAATATTGTTGCCGATTCATTAGTTTATCGCAATGATACCACTTATTTTGATGAAGATGGTATTTCCTTTAAAAACTGTAATTTCACCAATTCTAAATTTAATGGAGTAGTTGATTCTGCTGCTAATTTCGATCAAGCTATCATTATTGAAGA
>NZ_JAXFPY010000082.1:0-6314 GCF_034179385.1 Anaeroplasma sp. | reverse complement strand
TATATTTCTTTTGTTGTATTATTAATACTTTTATTAGTATTCAATTGTGATTTTAGTTCTATTTTTTCTTTAATTATATTATGGTTTGGTGGCTCTCAAAATAATAGCTGGGTAATGCCATCTCCACCATTCATTATTGTTTTAGTTTTATATAGTATCACATTAATAATATTTATCTATAAAATAATAAAGAATCGTAAAATATATCTTAAAAGATTAAAGATGGATCATATATTATATGCATTAATATTATTATTCCTATCTATGTTATTATCTTTTATTAATACACCTGATTTTAATTTATCTCTACTTGGAATTGGCCATTTTGCAATAATATTATTTTCATATATTTTAGTTAGAATGACAGTAGAGCCTAATGAAGAAAATAAAGAATTTATACTAAAATCTATATTTATAACTGCATTAGTTGTTTCAATTCAAGCAATTTATATGATGTTTCATTTATTGAATAGTGGAATTTCATTCTATGAAATCATCAATTATAAATTGATGTATATTGGATGGGGACATCCAAATCATTATGTTGCCATATTGAATGTGGCATCCATTATGGCACTTTATTATTTTACTAAGCATAGAGAATCTGCATTTAAAAGAGTTATTGCATTAATATTAATATTTATATATCTATTTGCAGGATTATTAACTGCATCTAGAGCTGGGTATTTAGCCTATGTGATTGCGCTTGTTATTGGTTTAATTATTTATTGTATTTATACATTTACCATTAATAAAAAGAATAGATACAAAGAAATACCTTATTGGGCATTCATTATTACAATGATTTCCTTAGGTTTAGTTTTATGCTATTTCACTGGACTTATAGAATCCATTATAACTAAAATGTTAGAAATGGGGGCCAATATTAATGGTAGAGGTGAAATTTATCTAATTGCAGTAGATAAATTTAATGAATATACCCTATTCGGTGCAGGTGTATATACAACACATTACTATATTCAAGATGTTTGGAATTATCACAATTATTTCTTCCAAATGATCGGAACATGTGGCATTTTAGGTACATTAGCATTCTTCCTATATTTATATTTCTCTATAAAAAGAAGTATGAAAATGAATTTATATTCTATATTTACGCTTGTTGTAATTCTTTATTTCTTGATTCATGGATTCTATGATACGATTTATTTCCATCATTATGTTATGCCATTAATATGTATATTACAGGCTGTAGAAAAAACTGAAAATATTAATTTATATGAAATACAATATAGTGATATATTAGATAGAAAAAGGATTTGGTAGAACTCTAGTTCTACCTATTTTCTTTTCTTGTTTTCATTTGTTTTCATTTATGCTATACTATAACTAAACAAAAAAAGGATCTATGTATATGAATAAGTATTTTGGGACAGATGGATTTAGAGGAAGATTTGGAAAGAAAATAACCTTGGAGCATGCACTAAAAATCGGACAATTTTTAGGCTTTTATTATGGCTTGATGAATGTTGAAGGTATTATTATTGGCTATGACTCAAGAGAGTCAGGGCCATTTTTAAAGACTGCAGTTACCTTAGGAATTAACTCCTTTGGAGTGGATGTATACGACCTTGAGGTTGTACCAACTCCAGCTATAGCATACCTTTCAAAATGCTACAATATGCCTGGTATAGTCATTTCTGCATCCCATAATCCATACTGGGATAATGGGATAAAATTATTCAATGAAAAAGGCGAAAAAATGGATGATTCCATCATCCATGGACTTGAGGTTTTCATGGATTCAAAGGATACTCCATATTCAGAAAAGGATAAAGGTAATATTATTCCATTTAAAGCAGGAAAAGAAGCTTATATTAACTTTTTAGTATCAAAAGCATTAGATTATTCCAATTTAAATGTAATTATCGATACAGCTAATGGTGCATCATCAGAAATTGCAAAAGAAGTATTTAAGAAATTAAATGGTAATTTTACATTTATTAATGATGAACCAAATGGTAAAAACATTAATAATATGTGTGGTTCAACAGATATGTCTTATATTTCTTCCGTAATGAAGGAAAAGAAATATGATATAGGATTTGCATATGATGGAGATGCAGATAGATGTTTATTCTTAGATGAGAATGGTAATGAATTATCTGGAGATCATATATTATATTTAGTATCCTCTTATTTGAAAAATAAGGGATTACTTAAAAATGATATGGTTGTTTCAACCATTATGTCTAATATAGGATTAGATAATGCATTAAAGGATTTAAATATTAATCTAATAAAAACCGATGTAGGAGATAAGAATGTATATCAAGCTCTAAAGCAAAACAATCTTTCCTTAGGTGGAGAGCAATCGGGTCATATTATATTTTTAGATGATGCAACTACTGGAGATGGTATTTTAACCTCCATTAAAATATTAAATATTTTAGCCGATACAAAGAAGAATATATCTTCTTTATTCGAGAATCTTATAATATATCCACAAGTTATAAAGAATGTATCTGTTAAGGATAAAAATAAAATATTAGAGAGTAATGAATTAAAGTATTTAATTCAAAAGATAAAAGAGGAAATTAAAGATACAGGCAGAATCTTAGTTCGTGCCTCTGGTACAGAAGAAAAAATAAGAGTAATGGCTGAGGATAAAACTTTAGATACTGCCAAAAGAATTGTAGATTCTATTGTATCTAAGGTAGAAGAAATGAATTCTATCCTATAAAATGAATAAAATTCATTCAAAAAACTTGAAATAAAGATAGGAATTATAATATACTATAAATATCTTTTTGGAAAGGTGATACAAGTATGAACGTAGAATTCGATGAATTAGAATTAGATTTAGTAAAAACATTAGTTAAGATGGATTTACTTGAATCAAAAGAAACTTTAAAATACGTTACTGAAGCTGAAGAAAAAGAAACACTAGAGCAAAATATCCGTATTTTAGAGGGCTTACAAAAGAAATTAAAGTAGTTGGAAAAGGGGATTACAGGGTAATCCCTTTTAAATTACGCCGACATATAACAAATATTTATATAATATATGAAAATAATAAGTTTTTCTTATAATTAATCCTTTTAATTGATGTTTTTACATAAAAATGAACCATTTGAAATCAATTGTTCGATTTATTTAAACGTTTAAACAAACAAAATGAAATATATTTATCTTTGAGAATCACGAAAATGAGGTTTTCTTTGTAATTATTCATTTTTGTGGTAAAATTTATATAATGAAAATTGTGAGCCGTAATACTTATAGTATTACAGGCAAAAAAGGAGGCTTTAAAATGGATTCTATAAAGATAAAATCTTTATTTAATTTAGATCATACAATCTTAAAATCCTATTTAGAAGGATTCGATTATCCATGGGAAGCCTTAAATTCATTATCTAAAACTATCATAGATTTAGGTAATCAATTAAATTTAAATGAATATAAAAAAATAAAAGAAAATGTATGGGTGCATAAGACAGCAAAGATTTATCCTAGTGCATATATTGATGGACCTACGATTATTTGTGAGGGTGCAGAAATTAGACATTCTGCCTTCATTAGAGGTAGTGCTTTAATCGGTTCTCATGCGGTAGTAGGTAATTCTTGCGAAATCAAGAATTCCATATTAATGGATTACGCTTCAGCACCACACTTCAACTATATTGGAGATTCCATTTTGGGGTATAAGGCTCACATGGGGGCTGGGGCAGTTACATCTAACTTAAAGCAAGATAAGTCCTTAGTTGTTATTCATTCTAAGGATTCTGAAATGAAAACAGGAATGAAGAAGGTTGGTGCTTTCTTAGGGGATTTTTCTGAGGTTGGCTGTAATTCTGTTTTAAACCCAGGTACAGTCATTGGTAAGAACTCAAATATTTACCCGCTATCTAATGTAAGAGGGGTAATTAATGAAAATAAAATTTGTAAGCAAGGTATATTGGTAGAAAAGAGGTAAGCCTTATGTGTGGTATTGTAGGATATGTTGGTAAAGAAGAAGCAACTAAGATTCTTCTTGATGGCCTTACAAAGCTAGAATACCGCGGCTATGATTCTGCAGGAATTGCAATAAGAAATAAGAGTGAGGATTTAAGAATCGTAAGAGCTGAGGGTGTTCTTAAAAACTTAATAGATAAAGTGAATGCCCTAGGGGATATAAAATCTACCTCAGGTATTGCACATACTAGGTGGGCAACCCACGGCGACCAATCCGAAAGGAATGCGCATCCGCATTCCTCTAATGATAATTTTATTGTTGGAGTTCACAATGGTATCATTGAAAACTTTCAAGAATTAAAGGAAAAACTATTACATAATGGCTATACCTTCTATTCAAATACCGATACTGAGGTATTGATAAAATTAGTCGATTATTATTACAAAAAATATAAGGGTGGTCCTATTGATGCCATCAATAAGGTAATGGTTAGAGCTAGAGGTTCCTTCGCGATAGCTTTAATGTTTAAGGATTTCCCAGATGAAATATGGTTTGCCAAGAAGGGCTCACCATTAATTGTTGGCAAATCCGATACTGGATGCTTCTTAGCATCGGATATTCCAGCAATCTTAAAACATACCAATAAGGTTTATTATGTAGAGGATTTCCAAAGTGGATGCATGAAAAATAATTCTATTATCTTTTATGATCTTAATGGGGATGATGTCACATCCTCTATGGAGCTTAAAACAATCGATTGGCAATTATCGGATACAGAAAAAGGGAATTATCCATTTTATATGATAAAAGAAATCGAAGAACAGCCTAAGGCTGTTTGGGCATGTCTTAATGTATATACAAAAAATGATTTAGTGGATTTTGATTCTATAGGTATTACAAAAGGATACCTAAAGAGTTTAGATATGGTTTACATTCTTGGCTGTGGTTCAGCATATAATGTTGGTAGAGTTTCTGAATGTATTATTGAGGAATTAACGGACGTTGGCGTCCGTGTTGAGCTTGCGAGCGAATTTAAATATAGATGTTATAAGCTTAAGAAGAATTCCTTAGCGATTATTATTTCACAATCAGGCGAAACAAAGGATTCCTATGAAGCCCTTCAAAAATGCAAAGAAGAAGGAATTAAGACCCTATCTATTGTAAATGTAAAAGGCTCTGCAATCCCTAGGGCTGCAGATTATAACATTTACACCTACGCTGGCCCTGAAATTGCAGTCGCAACCACAAAAGCCTATTCCTCTCAGCTAATTATAATGTATTTGTTTGCCCTAGCTTTAGCTGAGGCAAAAGGAGATATCTCACAAAGTGAGATGAAAACATACATCAAGGAATTAAAGGCATTGCCAGATAAAATGGAATCTATTTTATCGAATAAAGCATCTGTACAAAAGTTTGCAAACCAGTTTGTTTCTAAAAAAGATGTTTTCTTTATTGGAAGAGAAATGGATTATGCCATTTGTGAAGAGGGCTCGCTAAAATTTAAGGAAGTAACCTATATCCATAGTGAGGCAAAGCCAGCAGGTGAGCTTAAACATGGTACATTATCCTTAGTTACTACTGGTGTACCAGTAATTGTAGTTGCAACACAGCCTGAGCTTATAGAAAAATCTATGGCAAACATGGAAGAGGTTAAAAGCCGTGGTGCAAATGTTATTGCAATAACATTAGAAGAATTTAATGTATCGAATTCTTCTAAATATCAAATATATATTCCAAAAACAAATAAGCTATTTACTTCAAGCTTAGTCATCATCTATTTACAATTACTTGCATACTATGTAAGTATTGCCAAGGGTATTAACCCAGACCAACCAAGAAATTTAGCTAAGAGTGTTACAGTGGAATAGAAAGGAATCAATTATGAAAGGAATTATACTTGCTGGTGGATCTGGTACAAGATTATATCCACTTACAGCCGTTACATCGAAACAATTATTACCTGTATATGATAAACCTATGATTTATTATCCATTATCAACTTTAATGCTTGCTGGAATTAGAGATATATTGATTATTTCAACTCCAGAGGATACCCCTAGATTTAAAAGTCTTTTAGGTGATGGTAAAAAGTTTGGCTTAAACCTATCCTATAAGGTTCAGCCATCACCAGATGGTCTTGCACAAGCTTTTATTTTGGGTGAGGAATTTATTGGCGATGATGATGTATGTATGGTTTTAGGAGATAATATTTTCTATGGTAATGGACTAAAAACTGCACTTAAGGATGCAGTGAAAAACGCTAAGGCTGGTAGAGCTACTATTTTCGGTTATTATGTACCAGACCCAGAACGATTTGGTGTTGTTGAATTCGATTCAAATGGAAAGGCCATTTCCATTGAAGAAAAGCCAAAGAAGCCAAAATCAAATTATGCAGTAG
>NZ_JAXFPY010000046.1:0-2130 GCF_034179385.1 Anaeroplasma sp. | reverse complement strand
ATCTTTTATCAAGACAGGTTTGACTTCTACCCCTATAAAATCAAATAACAATGCTTGATATATTGTATCAAACCTAATCTACAAAATGGTGAACCCTTCGCAGTAATACTCAGAACCCCTTTACGATATTAAGCTTTTTTCCTAAAATTGGTTCGGATACACAACCCATGTAGTTATTATAATTTATCAAATTCATCCAATTGATTATTATTTAACATATTTTCTAATAACTGAATGACTATATCATAACAATATTTTGCGTATTCATTTTGATCAATTAGTTTTGAGGTAATATTAACATAATCATATTCATAATACTTTTCGTCAATTATTTTTTTAATTATGTTTTTTATAAAGACACCATCTTTACACGATAAACAAGAAGAATTACTTTTTCTATATTCTTTTACTTCGCTTATTAATAATCCTAGTGAATTCATATCTATCACTTCAGACAATTTATATAAATCATATAAATGCCTTGAATTTCTTTCTACTTTACTAGATAAATAATAATCACATATAGCGAATATCTTATCAACGAATGTTCTTTCGAGTGATTGAACTTTCACAATAAAAGGATTCAATTCATATCTTTCGATTATATCATTTCTATTTATACATTTTAAATAATCATAAATATATGTGCTACATTCTTTTTCGACATATGGAAAAGATGGTATTTGTAATGCTACTTCAACCACTATGCTTTCCTTTAAAATGCTCGTATTAAAAGACTGATTATAATTTATTAAATATCGGTTAAAATCTCTTCTACTTCTTGTTTCATCCAAATTAGAAATATTCATATTCATTTCTTCTGAAATTTTTTGTATTTCTTTTTTTAAAGATTTTCTTTTAGAGTCTCCTACCTTACCATTATAATTTAAATCAATATCTTCTGAATATCTAGATATTATTTTATGGCATTTAGATAACGATGTTCCACCCTTAAAAATAATGTTATCATCATATTCAATAAGTTTTTTTAGAAACATCATAGAATAATAATCTTTTTCTATAATAGCCGGTATAAAACTAAAATATTCACTTGCATTAATAATTAAAGTTTTCAAATCTTCTTTGTTATCATATAAATTCATATAAAAGCCTGCTTTCTATTAGTTTTTTTGAAGTCTTAGAAGGATAATAAGTAATCAAATCTAAGATAACATTTTTATTTAAATTATTATCTTTAATATATTTTTTAAGTACATCTATATTATCGCTTAAATCATTAGAATTTGCATTGTTTATAAAATCTAAAAACTGATTTTCTAAATAGTTGTTCTTATTAATTTTAACATATGGCTTTCTCAATATTATATTTTGATTTTTCAAAGTTGTTTCTCTTACTCTACTTTTTTCTTTATTTGTAACTATTTCATAAACATAAGGAACTTGTGTAGATATACCAAGCTTATTATAAAATGATAATCCTGAGTAAAACCCATATATATCATTATCATTTGTAATATATTTTCTATTAATAACATCATCAATTGATAATGTACTTCTACCTAGTATTGTCTCTTTAGGAATATAATAAACACCTTGTGAATACTTTTCTAGGATCCCTTGACTATTATATCTAGATAATTGCTTTCTGAGATTAGCATATGAAATTTCAGGAATAGATAGTTCTTCTGTTAAAATTGGTTTATTAGTTCCATACTTTTTTAATAAATAATCAATTAGAATCATAAAAATCACCACCATCTATAGTTTACAATTATAAATTATTTTTGTCAATATTTGTGACATTTTTTTAAGAAAAGCGGCTGTTAAACCAGTAATTGATTTTTTTCGAAACCTAGTTTTTTAAAAGCCCCTAATCTACAAAATGGTGAACCCTTCGCAGTAATACTCAGAACCTCTTTACGATATTAAGCCTTTTTCTTTAAAGTATTTCGGATACATAGCACCTATGGCTATGTTACTTCTAAATGGGCTGTTATATTATTGCCATTAACTTTTTCAAATCCTACTTTTTCATATAATCGAATTGCTTTTTCATTATCTATATCAACAAGTAGCATAATTCTTTTATTCTTATCTAGTTCTATAGCATAGGATAGCATATCTGTCGCTATACCCATATTTCTATATTCTTCTTTGACAAAAACATCA
>NZ_JAXFPY010000044.1:0-16784 GCF_034179385.1 Anaeroplasma sp. | reverse complement strand
ACTAAGCCAACTAAATCCTTAGTCATAGTACCCTGCATTAGGGTTTCAATAGATGCAGCCTCTAAATTGTCTGCAAATAAAACTAAATCCTTAAGGCCATCAAGCTCTCCTCTTTTTCTTAAGGCACCACTCCATGCGAATATAGTAGCCATAGGGTTTGTAGATGTTTCCTCCCCCTTTAAATATTTATAATAATGTCTCGTAACGGTACCATGAGCAGCTTCATATTCATATTTTCCATCAGGGGAAACTAAAACAGAAGTCATCATAGCTAAGGAGCCAAAGGCTGTAGATACCATATCGGACATAACATCTCCATCGTAATTCTTACATGCCCAAATATAGCCACCCTCACTTCTTATAACTCTAGCTACAGCATCATCAATTAAAGTATAGAAATATTTAATGCCTAATTTTTCAAATTCTGCCTTATATTCCTTCTCATAAATTTCTTCAAACATTAATTTAAATGTCTGATCATATTTCTTAGAAATAGTATCCTTTGTTGAGAACCATAAATCCTGTTTTGTTGAGATTGCATATTTAAAGCAAGAATGAGCGAAGGATTTTATAGAAGAATCCTTATTATATAAGCCCTGAAGTACTCCACCACATTCAAAATCATAGATGGTTTCTCTCATGATATTACCAGATTCACCAGTGAATACAAGCTCTGCCTTGCCTGGTTCTGTAATTCTAAATTCAGTACCCTTATATACATCACCATAGGCATGTCTTGCGATAGTAATTGGCTTTTTCCAATTCTTTACCTGAGGCTTAATTGGATCAATTAGAATAGGTGCTCGAAATACAGTACCATCCAAGATAGCACGAATCGTACCATTTGGGCTCTTCCACATTTCAGATAAATTGTATTCCTCTACTCTTTGCTTATTTGGCGTAATCGTTGCACATTTTACTGCAACACCTAATCTTTTTGTCGCATTGGCAGAATCAATCGTTACCTGATCCTTAGTCCTTTCTCTTTCCATTAATCCTAAATCATAATACTCGCTTTTTAAATCTACGAAAGGATAAATAAGCTCATCCTTAATCATCTTCCATAGAATACGAGTCATTTCATCTCCATCCATTTCAACAAGTGGAGTTGTCATTTTAATCTTTTCCATTTTCATTACCTCCGAAATCATAGAATTATTAAAATTCAATCTATTATATAAAATATATCTAGAAAACTCAATTCTTTTAAAATGTGAAAATGTGTACAATGTACTCATTTTTATAGATTTTTTCTAATTTTATTTTATAAGTTTTTAAAACAGTCAAAAAAAACTCCGGGTTTCCCCAGAGCTTATTCTTAGTATTTTAATAAAGCGTAAAGCTTTTTACCTCTTCTTAGGACAATATATCTACCTTCGATAGCCTTATCCTTAGAGAGTGTTGCTGCCTCATCTGTAACCTTTTCTCCATTCACTAATACAGCACCATTACGGATGAATTCTCTAGCCTCTCTTTTTGATTTTGCTAAATCACATTCGATTAATGCCTCAGCTAATGTATAATCCTTACCCATAACTAAAGGTAGGTCATTTTCTGTCATTTGGATTTCATCTGCAGTAAGCTCATTTACCTTACCGGAGAATAATGCCTCACTAATCTTTACTGCCTCAGTGTATGCCTCCTCCCCATGTAAGAAGGTAATTACCTCATGTGCAAGTGCCTTATGTGCTTCTCTTAGGTGAGGTGCAACCTTATTCTTCTCCTCTAATTCCATAATTTCTTCCTTAGATAGGAAAGTTAAGAACTTTAAGTAATCAATAACCTTGGAATCCTCACTATTGATAAAGAATTGGTACATTTCATATGGACTTGTCTTCTTTGCATCAAGCCATACTGCCTTACCATTGGTCTTACCAAATTTTGTACCATCCGCCTTCGTTAAAAGTGGCATAGTGAAGCCATATACTTCCTTGCCTTCTTTCTTTCTTGTAAGCTCGATACCTGCAGTAATATTACCCCATTGGTCTTGTCCTGCAACCTCAAGTGTAACATTCTTAGTCTTATTTAAATACCAGAAATCCAGTGCCTGTAAAATCATATAAGAGAATTCGGTAAATGTGATACCTTCAGATAATCTTCTAGCTACAATATCCTTATTTAGCATATAGTTTACATTAAAGAATTTACCATAATCTCTTAAGAAATCTAAGACATTAATATCCTTAATCCAATCGTAGTTATTTACAACCTCAAAGCCAAAGATTTTTTCAGCCTGAGCCTTTAAGCAATTAAAGTTATGCAAAACCTCCTCCTTTGTAATCATAGGACGCTCTGCGTCTGGCTTTGGATCTCCAATTAATCCTGTTGCACCACCAACAAGTAAAATTGGGTGATGTCCTGCATCCTTTAATCTTTTTGAAATTAAAAAGCTAGAGAAATGTCCTATATGTAAGGAATCTCCTGTTGGATCCGTTCCTATATAGAAGGTAAGTCCTCCTGCATTCAATTTCTCTCTTAATGATGGATCAGATACATCTTTAATTAATCCTCTCCATTCTAATTCTTCATAAATACCCATAAATAATTCCTCCTTTAAAATTAAAAAAACGCCCTTAGATTACTCTAAGGACGAATATTTCGCGGTACCACCTTAGTTCCATACATACGTATGGCACTCATTAAATTCCCTCCAGAATGTAATTCAATTTAAATTTTGTACTCATTTCCACCACCCATGAGCTCTCTATAGCTTAAAAATTCAAATCTACTTCTTTTCCTTCATCAGGATTATTCTTTTGTTGTTTCTCTTTCTACGATTCTATAAGGTAATAATACCTTAGATTCTTGAATTTCCTCATGCTTCATGAACTTAGTTAAAAGTCTCATAGAAACAGCTCCTATATCATACACCGGAGTATCCACGCATGTCAAGTTAGGTCTTGAAAGAATTGCATATTTTGTATTTTGTAAACCTACAACCTCACAATCCTCAGGAATCTTAAAGCCAGCCTTAATCATAACATTCATGAAAGAAACTGCAATAGAATCACGTACTGCAATTAAAGCTTCAATATTATTGTGCTTAATAAATTCCTGGAAGTGTAATGCATTAATCGATACATCACCAGATGTACGGAATACTAAAGGCTCAAGTCCTGCATCCTGCATAGCCTTTGTATAACCTGCAATTTTATGGAAATTAACAGAATATCTTCTTACTGTAGTTGCAAGATAAATATTCTTTTTACCCTTATCAATTAATTCCTTTGTAATATCATATGTTGCATTCTCATAATCGATACCTACAGCAGGAATATCCTTTTCATCATACATTGCATTACATAATACAACTGGAATCTGAGCATCTTGAATTAAGCTCATACACATTTCCATTTGAGATGGCTCTAGCTCATCATTTAAAAACAAGATACCATCCACCTGCTCTGCAACTACCTGACGAATCGTTTCTTTAATATCGTCGTTTTCTGCCATAGAGAATAATTTAATTGCATAATCATATTTTTTACTGATATCAATAATACCACCTAGTAGCTGTGCTGTTGCAGCTCTGGAAACATCTGCCATAACGATACCTACTGTGGTAGTTTTACGGCTCGCAAGACCTCTGGCGATGGCATTTGGACGATATCCTAATTCCTTAATTACCTTTAATACCTTTTCTCTAGTCTCGGGATTTACTTTTTCAGGATTGTTCATGACACGGCTTACAGTTGCTAAAGATACTTTTGCTGCTCCAGCAACGTCATAAATTGTTGTATTTGCCATTTGATACTCACCTCACGCGATATATAGTAATTGTATTATATCATAGCGAAAATTCATTTTCAATATTTCAAGCCTTCAAAATGTAAGCGTTTTTGAAATAATATGTAAATAACATTGTAATCTCTATGTAAAAAATGAAAGAGGACTAAAATTAGTCCTCTAAAATCTCAAAACCATCATTTATAAGGATTCCTGCAATGGATTTTGTCGCAGACTTTTCAGTCTCGAAATCAAATTGTAAAACGGATGTTTTTCCCCCTGCAGCAATAATTTCAACGGTGGTCTCATTTTCTCTTTTGTCTGATATTAACGTAATGGAAAGATCTGAACCAATTCTATGATAATATCTTTCAAAAATCAATAGGGTTATACTTCCCCATTTCGTAGGAAATACTCTCTTATACACCCCTGAATCTGTTTCGACCTTTACATCAATTAGTCTTTCAATATCAACAGCTTCTTCCTTACGTAAAACTAGTTTCTTCATCTTTACCCTCAATGAAAAAGAGCCGTATCCCTTTTTAAAAATTCTTTTCTAATAGCTTTGACCAACCAGCATCATAGAAGAAATAAATACTCCTCATATAATCGATTGCCTGTTCCTTAGTATAATGCTTACGGAAGATTTCTGTAATAGCATCAAATAAGGCAACATTTAATAAATGCGTAATATCTGCAATAATTTGAGGATTCTTAATTTCTTGCTTAATACTATAAATATAGTTTAAAGTGTTCTTTGTTGCAACATCAATAAGCTTATCGATAAAATTCTCATATGGAGAGCCTGTGCCCTTGTTAATAATTAAATCAAAGGAATCATAATTATCAAACATAGTATCAATAATAAACTTCATTGCAGATGTATTATATTGTTCTTCTTCACTTTGAATTTTTGCATTTTCTTTAATAGAATATGAAGCATTAAAGTTCTCAAATTTTTCAAATACACCATTTACTGAATCTCCTACGATATATTCGAATAATTCTGCCTTATCTCTGAATCTATTATATAAAGATCCTGTAGTTAAGCCAGCCTTACCCGAAATGTTTCTCATAGAGGCATCAACATAACCTAATTCTAAAAATTCGCGCTTTGCAACTTCTGCAATTTTTACCTTAATTTCATCATCCTTCATACTTTTTCCCTCTTCTTTCGTTCATTTTATTTTTTCTACTTCAATAACAAGGTATTGTAGCGTGCTATTCGAACAAAATCAATATATGCCTAATATGCCTTAACATTTTGCTCGATTTTTTAATAACCAAATAAAATTTTTGTCGCACTTCTAAATTGATAGTCAAACTATCATATCTTTCGAATTTTATATTACAGTGTTTTATAATAATTGTCAATAGTGTTGTTATTCTTTCTATAATTTCCCATAATTTAAAAAAACTGCTAGAGTTTCCTCTAACAGTCTTCCTTGATTATCGACGTTCCTTAATACGAGCAGCCTTAGCTGATAATGTACGGATGTAATTTAACTTAGCACGACGTACTTTACCTTTTCTAACTACTTCAATATGGTCAATAGATGGTGTATGAACAGGGAATGTACGCTCAACACCTACATTGTAAGAAATCTTTCTTACAGTGAATGTCTCAGAAATACCAGAACCCTGACGCTTAATAACTAAGCCTTCGAATACCTGGATACGATGAGTATCACCTTCGACAATCTTAACATATACCTTTACAGTATCACCAGCACGGAAGCTAGGACGATCCTGAAGATATTCAGCTGTAATCTCATTGATTAAAGCCTGACCCTTTGCATTTGCCATAGTATATCTCCTTTTACTTAACATGATTCATAGCCAATAAATCCCAATTGCCAGCGGAATGATGTGCTTTACTGCATAAAACAGCCCTTAAATTATACCATATTACTTTTTAATTTCAAGTAAAAAATAATTTTTTTCGATAATATATAGTATTTATACTACCAATTTATAAAAGTAATCAAAAAATCCTCAAAATGAGGATTTTTCTTAATCAACTAAGAATGTTGGCTTGCCATTAACGAAAATAAATACAAAGTCAATGATTTCAAGAGCAAATCCTAGAGGTCCTAAAACAAATAGAATTGCACCAATCAAGTTGATAACCTTTGAAGTATCGTTAATGAACTTAAATAATCTATATAAGAAGCCAAAGACCCAACCCCAAATAGGGAAGAATATGAAAATCTTCATGCCCTTAGATAAACCATCAATCCAATTAATGAAACCCATAACTTTATTCCTCCTTTTTCAAAACAATGTCATTATATGTCATTTTAAAACACATTTCAATAATATATGTAACCAAAACGTTTTTATAAACAAAATCATATCTTTTTGTACGTTTCCTGTAAGGGATTCGAATATTTATTTGGTTGTAGAGCCAAAGCCACCATTTCTAACTTCAACAGTATCATCATCTAATGTAATACCATATTCTACAAAAATACCCTGCATAAAGCCTTGACCTTTTTTAATTTCTAATGTTTTTCCTTCATTAGAATCATTCGTTATTTTTGCAAAAATATGACCTTCATTATCTGAATAATAATAATCGGAATCAATGATGCCTACTGTATTATTTAGCTGTAATCTATACTTGAAGCCTAAGCCGGATCTTGGGTATAGCTTAAGTACATAATTTTCTGCCATGGATACCCTGATGCCGGTTGGAACCTTAGTGGTCTCACCTGGCTTTAGCACAATATCAAATGGCGCAAAAAAATCATAGCCCGCAGAGCCTTTGGTTGCTCTTTTAGGTAATAAAATGTCATCATAAATCGATAGAATTTCCTCATTATTTTTATCATCAAAACTCTTTAAGTATTGTTCCTTAGAAACCTTATAAAACTTTGCAATTCGCTTAAATTCTGCCATAATTATCATCCTTTACTTTCTTCATTTAAAAATAAAGGACGGTGTATCCGTCCTATTATCTTACTTTCCAAGCTTAGCTAATAGCTCAGCTTGCTTCTCTTCATAGCCTGGCTTACCTAAAAGGGCAAACATATTCTTCTTATATGCTTCAACACCTGGCTGGTTGAATGGGTTAACACCTAGGGTATAGCCGGATACACCACAAGCATATTCAAAGAAATATACCATATAACCAAATGTATATGCAGATACATTCGATACAGTTACTCTAATGTTAGGTACTCCACCCTCAACATGAGCAAGTAATGTACCCTCCATTGCCATCTTATTTACATAATCCATAGACTTACCAGCTAAGAAGTTTAATCCATCAAGATTATCCTCTGTTGCAGAAATCTTAACCTCTTCTACTGGATTTTCAATATTTAATACCGTTTCGAATATTGTTCTTTCGCCATCCTGAATCATTTGGCCTAAGGAGTGTAAATCTGTAGAGAAGGAAGCACTTGTATTCCATATTCCCTTATGATCCTTACCTTCAGATTCACCATATAATTGCTTCCACCATTCAGCGAAATAGCTTAATCTTGGCTCATAGTTTACAAGCATTTCAAGCTTCTTGCCAGAACGATATAATACGTTTCTTACTAAAGCATACTGTAATGCTTCATTCTCCTCGAAATCAGCATTCTTATATAATTCACGTGCATCAGCTGCACCCTTTAACATTGCATCAATATCAATTCCTGCAACAGCAATAGGAAGTAGACCTACTGCAGTTAATACACTGAAACGTCCACCAATGTTATCAGGTACTACGAATTCAGGATATCCTTCAGCATCAGCTAAAGTCTTTAATGCACCCTTCTTCTTGTCTGTAGTTGCATAGATTCTTTCCCTTGCACCTTCCTTACCATATCTTTCCTCAGCATATGCCTTAAATACACGGAAAGCAATGGCAGGCTCTGTTGTAGTACCAGACTTAGAAATGACATTAATAGAGAAATCCTTATCCTTAAGGTAATCAATTAGCTCATATGCATAGGTAGAGGAAATCTGGTTACCAACAAAGATAACCTCAACACCCTTTTGGTTGAAATATTTCTTCATGAATTCAATTGCTGCACGAGCACCTAAATAAGAACCACCAATACCGATAGCCACAAGTACACTAGAATTCGACTGAATCTTCTTTGCTGCAGCCTTAATTCTTGCAAATTCTTCTTTATCATAATTTACTGGTAAATCTAACCAGCCTAAGAAATCATTACCTGCACCAGTTTCTTCATTTAAAACCTTTTGTGCAGCTAAAACTTCCTTTTTAACCTCGTTATATAAGGCCTCATCATAAAAGCCCTTTGTCTTTGATACATCTAAAATCAATTTCTTTTCCATTAGAAAATCCTCCTTGAAATCACCTTATACATTATAGCATTACTGAAAATAAAAATAAATAAAAATCTCCCTAAAAGGAAGATTTCAATTCTTAAATTGAATCGATAACGTTTTTAACGCCAATTACCTCAGGAACATATTCCATAAGTAATGCCTCAACACCATCGGTTAAAGTGGAATCTAGGGCACCACAATCAACACATGCACCCATCATTTTTACATAAACGATGCCATCCTCGAATTTTACTAATTCGATATCTCCACCCTCACTATTTAAATAAGGACGAATCTTTTCTAATACCTTATCAATATCCTTTACTATTTCTTCATTTTCTCTAGCATTATTTTCCATAGCTACTTATCCTTACCCTTATCCTGTCGATTACCATTAAAATTCTTATTCTTTTTATAATGATTCTTGTTTCTATTAAAGTTCTGATTTTGCTTTTCCTCAGAAGAATCAATTTTTACTCTATTATCGCCCTTTGGCTTATTGCTATTATTAAACTGCTTAGGCTTATTATCCTTAGGATTCTTCTTTTTATCCTTCATATCCGGTTTTCTTCTATCCTTCATCTTTGATGGATCAAAGCCCTCAGAGGCAGATACAAAGGTTTGTGTTACAACCTTTTCCTCTACTTCCTTATTGCCCTTCTTATTTTGATCCTTAGAATCATTATCCTCTACTAAATCCTTAGGTAATTCTCCCTTAGGAATCGAATTGATCTTTCTTGGGTCAATAACAATATTTGGCTTACCCTTTTGCGATGGCTTAAGCACTAAGGATTCCTTATCGAAGTTTTCCTTAGTCATAGGATGAATCGTAATACGATCATCTTCTGTATCTACAGGCTTACCCTCTTTTTCAAGACGTCTATATTCAGCCTCATTCTTGATTCTCTTTAAGATGTAGTATGGGCAACCAAAGGCACAGGATATTTCTAAATAATCTTCAATAAATCCATAATAATTATCGCTCTTAGGATCTGTATTAAATCCCTTTAGTCTTAGGATTTCTGATGAAATATCGCCAACTATGTACATGTTCTTATCGAAGTATTCCTCTAAATATTTTGATTGGAATGCTTCTAAATTGAATGCTTCCCTGTAATTTTTTACAAGCTCAAACATTCCTTTTACACATTTAAATACCATATTTTTTTCACCGCCACTATTATACACTATCCATAGGATAATTCAAAGTTTATTTCTTAATAAGATGGTTATAAAATGCATTTAACCCAAGCATTATATCAGAATAGGTCTCCTTAAAGTTTCCTGTGTACCAAGGATCCCTTATATCTCTATTTAATCCAGCATATTCTAATAAATTATGTATCTTATTTTTAGGGTCATTTGGAATCACATATCTTAAGCCCCATCTATTTTCCTCATCCATTAAAATTATGTAATCAAATGAATCATAATCCTCATATCTTATTCTTCTTGCTCTTTTCAAAGAGCAATCAATTCCTAAGGAATTTAATATTCTTTTTGTGCCACTATGAACAGGATTTCCTATTTCCTCACTTGAGGTTGCACAGGATTCAATATAAAAATTATTCTCTTGTCCATTTCTTTTTACCATATCCTTAAATAGGAATTCTGCCATGGGGCTTCTACATATATTTCCATGACAAACAAAAAGTACACGTATCATAAAACCTCTTATAGAAAAGCTGAGGAATCCTCAGCTTTCATCCCATATTTTCTTGTTTTCTTTTTTCTTTATCTAAATACATTTTCTTATCGATATCATTCATTAAATCATCAACGTTATATTTCTTTAAATCAGCTTTAGAATAGCCTATAGAAATCGATAATTCATAAGGAACCACATGTCCTTTATTATATACATTAAATTGTCGATTTATATTATGCACAACCTCGTTGATAATAGCATCGACCTGTGTATGTAAAATAATAATAAACTCATCACCAGCATATCTTATAACCGTTCCATAGCTTCCTACAGCAACCTTAAGGAGTTCACCTGTTTTTATTAAAGCATTATCTCCCTCTTGATGACCATATTTATCATTGATTTGTTTAAAGCCATTTAAATCTAGCATCATTGCTGTATATTCTGCTTTTCTATCTGAAGCGTTCATTTTCTTTTTTAAATAATCTAGATAATATCTATTATATAGACCTGTAAGCTTATCAAAGAATATCAAATCATTTTGCATGCTCATTAGCATTCCACATACGGCTAGGGAAAATCCAACATAAATTGTTGAAATGCCATAGAATAGAATTTGGAATAGAATTCCTGTCGCAGCAGATAAATAGAATACCCAAATTGGGAAGAATTTTAATAACCCACCACTTCTTTTAATTCTAATATAATTAAAAAGTGGATCTATAACGAAAAGTGGAACAGCGAATAAGAGATTGATATAATATCCTATACCCACTCTATGATATATTCCATCACTATCTACACGAAATATATATGGAACAAAGCAATTAATGATAATTGCAATTAAATAGGCTACAAAAATCCCTGCTAAAACATATAGTCTAGTCTTTTTTACATATCCACTTAAATGGCCAATAACAAATATACTCCAGCAGCAAGACATGATAATGTTTCCTGTAAAGGTTATCGTGTTACCAATCAAATTAAAGGCTCTCGTAAAATCATTTTGCGGAAAAATTCCACTTCCGCCATCGACTAAGGAAACAAAAGTCTCAAATATACAGCATAGGGAAAGGACAATAATTAAGATTAATAAAGATAGTCCATCTGTGCTTTTTATTTTAATTCTTGCCATATTGCTGAATGCACATATAAATAAAACCAATAGTGCAATTCCATTTGCAACAATGATTTCTACCATATTAATAGAATTGGAAAGCATGGAATCACCTCCATTAAAAATAATTTTTAATCCTCAACTAAGCAAACACATTCACAGGCTAAAGCCTTTCCTTCTCCAATAAAACCCATCTTTTCCCAGGTTGTCGCTTTAACAGATACCTGGTCTTTTCCTATATTTAACAATCCCGCAATGCTTTCTTGAATCTTTAATCTTATAGGAGCAATTCTTACATTTTGGGAATAAATAGTTAAATCTAAATTATTGATATGAAATCCTAAATCAAGAACTCTTTGATAGCATTCCTTTACTATAATCTTTGAATCCATATTTAATGTTTTATCACTATTATCCGGATAAAATGCACCTAAATCTCCTAAAGCTAAGGAGCCAAGTAAGGCTTCTGCAACTGCATGTAATACAACATCCGCATCACTATGCCCCAATAATCCTAAGGGATAATCTACTAAGATTCCACCCAGGATAAGCTTCCTATTTTCTACAAGCTTATGCGTATCCCACGCATGACCGATTCTAATCATAGATTTCCCTCCATAGCAATAATGCTAAATCATAATCAAGCTTTGTTGTAACCTTAAATATAGTATCCTTAGCTAAAACAAGCTTTATTTCCATATCCTTATAATATTTTTCAATTAAGGAAATATCATCTGTAGCACTATACCCATCCTTAAATGCTTTTTCATATACATCTAAGAATAAGGATTTTTTCGCGCATTGTGGTGTTGATGCAGCAATTAAGCTATCCCTATTTAAGGTATTTAGTTTTTTATCCTCTAAGGCTTTAATCGTATCCTTTACCTTCGTGTAGGTAAGAATAGGAGCCTCCTCTAAAGAGGTGGCTAGAATATCATGGATTAAATCCTTATCCACAAACATTCTAGCAGCATCATGAATCATAATATAATCCCCTGTTGCTACCTTTAATCCATTATAAACAGATTCCCCTCTAGTTTTACCACCAAGAGTGTATTTTACATTTCTTTTCTTCAAGACCCTTGCTATTTCTTCCTCATCCTCTTTTCGAATAACACATATTACCTCAAAGCCAAAGGATAAGAAGGTATCTAGAGGATATTCAAATAGATATTTATCACCAAAGGGTAATAATACTTTATTTTTTTCATAACCCATTCTCGTGCCTTTTCCAGCCATTAAAAGAAGGACACTTACCATAAAATCACCCCGAATAAACGATATCTAATACTAAATCATAGCTATCCATATCTATATCTAAAATAGCATTTGAATAAACAATTCCAATTTTTAATCCTTTATATTGAGATAAATACCTATCATAATAGCCCTTGCCATAGCCTAATCTTTGATTTTTCAAAGAAATGGCAACGCAAGGGATAATAAAGCAGTCAATTTCATCTCTATTCTTTATAATACCTTTAGGCTCCTTTGTATGAAAGGGTCCATCTACTAAAGGATTATCTTTACTATATTTAACAAAGGATATTCCTTCTTTTGTTATAGGTAAATAAAATTCTTTATCCTTATAATAAATTGTAAGAGGTAATAGATTCATTTCCTTGCCTATAGGATAATATATACCTATATGCTGAAATGGCTCTAATATTTTAGAGGCAATAATTTTTTCTATTACATCCTCTTCTATTTGTTTTATAGATACTTCTTTTCTTTTTTGAAGCGCATAGCTTCTAGCTTCTAATTTATTCAATTATTTCACATCCTTATAGAATGCGTAAGAAGATTTAAATTGTGGATTAGAGGCGTATTTTAACGCATATTTTGCGTTATTTAAGGTCTCACGTCTATTACCTGGGTCACTAGAATATGCAATACCCATATAAACCTCAGTTGCAACCTTTTCGCTTGCATAGGTCGCACTAACATGTAAGATCTTTTCTTCATTTCTTAAGGAATTCTTTAAAGCTTCCATACGATTATAGCTTGTAATGATTGCTACAAATTCTAAACCAGAAACACGGTAGATATAATTATTTGTAACATAATTGCTTTTAATATATGCTACATATTGGCTTAGCATCATATTACCTACAGGTCTTCCATATTTTTCATTGATTTCAGGAATAGATGCTACCTTGAAATGAGCAACCATGAATACATTATTTTCGTCACTTAATAATTGCTTATAGCGATTCATTAATTCTGCTTCTGTACCTATGGAATCTAAAATTGTATTTGTCTTTTCAAAGCGGAAGTCATCGATGACATTCATAATACCACAAAATTCTACAGTATTATTTTGGCAAATCTTTTGGCCGATCTCCTTAATATATACATAATGGCTTCCTGTATTATAGCGGTATGTAACCTCGTAATCTCCACCACGATTATTATTCAATACATTTTGGTAAAGTGCTATATCATCTGGATGCATATTCGAATAGAATTCCTCTGCATCTAGGGAATTTCCGTTTAAGGATAGTTTTTCAACTAAAACATCATTCAACCAAATGGAATGATTCGTAATATTATTAAAGAATATACCATCATTTGTTTTATAAAGAAGGGTTGTAAAACGACTACGAATTAAATCTAGCTCACCCTGAGCCTCAGACAAATCTTTTTCCATTCCCATTAAGGATTCCTCATCCTTCATCTCGCCCATTAAAAGTCTTCCTTGATAGGAACCACGACTAAATATAGGATCTTCAACAAAATAGAAGGAACCTTCTTGGCCATCATCGGATTGAATATTGATTTCAAGTGGGGTTTTAACACCCTCCTCTACTCTTTTATCATAGCGGTAGAAAAACTTCTTTAAATCGTTTTTTAAAGCAGCTTCCTGATTCATTCCGATGATTCTATATTTTTCTTCAATTACATCAAAGAAATTCTTTCTTAAGGCTTGTCCTTCTTCAATTCCTAAATTTGCTAAGAAGCAGCTAGAAATGACCTTTACTCTATCCTTCTTATCTAAGAATACAAATAATTTAGTTTCATCTAGGGATGTTGTCAAAGTCTTTTGGAATTTTTCATTTGTGATAGAAAAATCAATTGTACTGAATAATAGTGCAAAGGCAGCAACCTCGATGGTAATCATGCAAATATAGGTCCATATTAAATAGGCATCATTCCCTATAGCTTCATTCTTCTTTTCTATCTCTCCAAAAAAAACTAATAAAAGTACTGCAGTAAAGGTATTGATTAGAGATAATACTAATCGCACCTTTAAAAATCTTCTTTTAACTAAGCACTGTAGTAAGACAATGATAACAACCAAACCAGCAAATATAACAGGTATAATTGGACTTTGGCTAATATAACGTATCATTTTCTAAATAACTCCTTATAGTAGAATAAAAACAACATTGCGCAAGTAATTAAAAGTGCAATAGCAAGCACAACGATAGGCTTTACAAACTTACTCGTATTTCTTTGAGCTTTTGTACGTAATAGGATTGTAAAAGGGGATGTTAAAATTTCAATTATAATATTTAATACCTTCATATTACCCCTCCTTATGCTATAGTCTTACCTAAGTAAGTACTTAAGTATTCGATCAATTCGTTTTTATTGTTCATGCTTTTCATAAATCCTGAGTTTGCAACATGAACATCACCAGTCTCCTCAGAAACAATTATCGTTAGAGAGTCCGTAATTTCGGATACACCAATACCAGCTCTATGTCTTGAACCAATGGTTTTATCTAGGTCAACCTGGGTTAGTGTATAATATGCAGCAGCACAGACAATCTTGTTACCACGAATGATTACACCACCATCGTGAAGTGGAGAATCCTTAATAAAGATTTGTTCCAATAATTCTCTTGAAACATCCGCATTTAAGGAAATCGCACGTTCTGCATATTGTTGTAAGGAATAATGCTGTTCAAATGTGATAAGCGCACCAACCTTTAAGGATGCCATATTGAATACTGCTTCTGTTACAGCTTCGATTGTTGCCTGTGTTGAGGAAACAACTAAAGCCTTTTGCTGGTCAGAGGATTTTGGTTGAACTTCCATAATCTTTCTTAATTCGGGAGCAAGTATAACAACTGCAATTGTAATATAACAGCCAACAGCTATTGTATAAATTGGTTTCGCAACGGATAAATCTAACCATTCAGAAACTAAATAGAAGCCAATAATGATTAAGCCAATAATGATTAAGTTTAATGCCTTTCTAATTTTTAAGGCGGATAAAACCAAAACAGATATGATCATTAGGGTTAGCCAGCCATCAAGAATCATCCTTGCAACTAGGTTATCTTCAAAAAAATTTTTAATTATATTAAAAAAATCTCCAAACATTTGAAATAACTCCTTTCAAATATAGTACTGCTTTTATTATTATACACGAAAAAGATAAAGAACGAAATAAAAACAAAAGTAAAACCTATAGAAAAATTCAAAAATCGCGTATCTTTTTATCGAATATGCAAAGGAACAAGAGATTTAAGAGATTAAAGAGAAAAAAAACACTGAACAAGTCAGTGCTTATCTATAAGAAAGGTAGGTTTGAAAATAAAAATGGTGCCTCAGGGCGGGATTGAACCGCCGACACCAGGATTTTCAGTCCTGTGCTCTACCAACTGAGCTACCGAGGCAAATATTCAATTACAAAACCTAAATGGCGGTCCGGACGAGACTCGAACTCGCGACCTCCGCAGTGACAGTGCGGCATTCTAACCAACTGAACTACCGGACCATTTTGGTTGCGGGAGAAGGATTTGAACCAACGACCTCCGGGTTATGAGCCCGGCGAGCTACCAGACTGCTCCATCCCGCGATATATAAGTGGCGGAGAAAGAGGGATTTGAACCCCCGCGCGACTTTCATCACCTGTCGGTTTTCAAGACCGATCCCTTCAGCCTCTTGGGTATTTCTCCATGTAATAGTGGTGGATCCAACAGGACTCGAACCTGTGACCAACCGGTTATGAGCCGGTAGCTCTAACCAACTGAGCTATGGATCCAGAAATTGGTGGCTTCGGAGGGGGTCGAACCCACGACCTTCCGGGTATGAACCGGACGCTCTAGCCAACTGAGCTACAAAGCCATTTTCTTGTCCTAACAAATCTACCTATTTTATAAAAAAATGGTGGAGCTTAGCGGGATCGAACCGCTGACCTCCTGCGTGCAAAACAGGCGCTCTCCCAGCTGAGCTAAAACCCCATCATTAATTAATAAGGTTGGTGCCTCGGGCCGGACTTGAACCGGCACGCCGGGTTAGGGCATGGGATTTTAAGTCCCACGTGTCTACCTATTTCACCACCGAGGCATACAATTAAGTAATGATATTAAATTAAAATGGATGGTGGCTCCGAAGGAATTCGAATCCTTGACCCACAGATTAAAAGTCTGTTGCTCTACCGGCTGAGCTACGGAACCATTTCATGGTGCCGACTATAGGAATCGAACCCACAACCTACTGATTACAAGTCAGTTGCTCTACCAATTGAGCTAAGTCGGCAGACTTAGAAGATTATAAGATGGTGGAGGACAACGGGCTCGAACCGCTGACCCTCTGCTTGTAAGGCAGATGCTCTCCCAACTGAGCTAGTCCTCCATGTTTCAAAGAGAGAGCCTGGCAGCTTCCTACTCTCGCACGATCGAACGTACTACCATCGGCGTAAAAGTGCTTAACTTCTGTGTTCGGGATGGGAACAGGTGTGTCCACTTTGCCATCGCCACCAGACCTTTTCTTTGAAAATTAGATAAAATTACAGTCAATTGAAATTTAAGGTTAA
Source organism: Anaeroplasma sp. (assembly GCF_034179385.1). Classification (NCBI taxonomy): domain Bacteria; kingdom Bacillati; phylum Mycoplasmatota; class Mollicutes; order Anaeroplasmatales; family Anaeroplasmataceae; genus Anaeroplasma; species Anaeroplasma sp. The sequence goes on along the minus strand of NZ_JAXFPY010000044.1, from coordinate 234 downwards.
GTCCTCGATCTATTAGTACTGGTCAGCTCGAACATGTCACCATGCTTCCACACCCAGCCTATCAACCTTATCGTCTATAAGGGATCTTACGAATTGGGAAATCTCATCTTAGAGGAGGCTTCGCGCTTAGATGCTTTCAGCGTTTATCCTTTCCATACGTGGCTACCCAGCTATGGCCCTGGCAGACCAACTGGTGCACTAGCGGTATGTCCATCCCGGTCCTCTCGTACTAAG
>NZ_JAXFPY010000020.1:0-4227 GCF_034179385.1 Anaeroplasma sp. | reverse complement strand
TGTTTTTCTTTAATTGTTCAACTTGTTCAGGAGTAAAATAATTTTTGCCCATATCATCATCTCGTTTCTATTAGTTTTATTATACAACGACAAAAAGACCCTACAAAGTAGAATCCACCTTTTTTTTAAGTGTCTACTTTAGATAATTTAAAATAATCGATGTATGATATACAGCTTTAAAATTAAAAGATGTATATTAGCTTTCAAGAAAAGATGTATATTAGCTTTCAAGAAAAGATGTATTAATTATTTAAAAATAAATAGATAAGAAAAAACTCCTTTAATGTATAATTGAAATTAGCTAGAAATCATATACGAGGAGTTTTATTTATGGATAAAGAATCCATATCAAGATTAGGGTTGGATTATATTTCGAACATCGATGTTGAATCATCCGATGAAATATATGATCCTTCCACTACTAATCATATCATAGTTTTAAAATTAATTAAACAAACAAATATTTGCTGCCCACATTGTGGACTCGTTGGCAAATCAAAATTAAGGAGCACTATTGTTCAAACTATTAAACATGCTTCTGCTAATGAGAATAATCTACTTATTAAATTGAAACGTAGAGTATATCTTTGTGAATGTGGTAAAACATTTAGAGAAGAAAATCCATTTACTTCTTCAAAACGTAAAACCACACTTCAAAAAGATTTTAAAATACTAATGGCTTTAAAAGATATGAATAAATCTTTTACAGATGTTGCCAAAGAATTCAATGTTTCAGTTCAAACTGTAATTAATATTTTTGATGCTAAAGTTGATATACCACGTCAAACATTAACTCAAGTATTATGCGTCGATGAAGTATATTCTAAACATTGCGGATATCATAAATTTTGCTTTGTAACTTATTCACCACAACTTGATAAAATATTAGATGTTCTTCCTTCTCGTAATAAAGAAGATTTACTAAGATATTTTGGTAATACTCCTTTAGAAGAACGGAAGCGAGTTAAATACTTTTCTATGGATCTATATGATACATATAGACAGGTAGCTAAGCTGTGCTTTCCTAATGCTTTAATTTGTGCCGATCATTTTCATGTCATAAAAAACTTAAGTGATTTTTTTAATTCAGCTAGAATTAGGATAATGAAGAAATACGAACGTTTTAAACGGCAAAATGATTCCTGGTATTGGCTTTATAAAAAGTATTGGAGAAAATTATTGAAGGCTCCAGAGAATTTGAAATATGAAAAATTTAGGGTTTCAAAATCTGGAATGTACCTTGATGAACACCAAATTGTTGATTATATGTTATCTATTGATGCTGATTTAAAAGCTGGTTATGAGCTTTTAAACGAGTATAGGAACTATAATTCCTGTGCCACTACTATTAATGCTGCCTCATGGTTAGATGAACTAATAATTAAATTCCATAATTCGACATTAGAGGAATTTCACAAAGCTTACAAGCTTCTCAAGAATTGGAGACAAGAAATTATTAATTCCTTCAATCGAGTAAATGGATTCATCATTAGTAATGGTGGAATGGAACGAGCTAATAGAGATATTAAAACTATTATTAGACACTCGTTCGGATTTACTAATTTTGGGAGATTTAGAAATAGAGTAATGTATTGCAAAAATAAAGATGCTTCTATTTTAGCTTACAGAAAAGATAAAAAGAAAAAATAAAAAGAAAAATATATATATATGATTTCTAGCAAAAAAGGTGTATTAATTTTGATTTCACAAAAACTAATACACCTATTTTTTTAAAGCATATACATCCGTTTTTTTAAAGCGTATACATCCGTTTTTTTAAAGCTCGATTCTTCCTTATACATCTATTTTTCAAAAAAACCGTTTAATGCGCAAAATATATTCTTTGAATAATTAATTGATTTATAAAATTGTTTTTTCATAATCTTGATAAAATATCTTTTTTCTTGTTTTCAAATTCCTCATCAGTTATTATGTTTTCTTTATTTAGTCTAGCTAATTCTTCGAGTAGACTAATTGGATTAGCTATTTCATTTGTAAGATTATCTTGAGGTTCATTTTTCCATTGTTCTAGTTTATTATATAATTTATGGAATATAATATTTTTTCTTGTTAATATCGTAAGAATACCGCAAACAATCAAGATAATTGATAAGAACTGTGCTGGAGATACTATTGTAAATGTAGAGCCACGATCATCTGCTCTAAAAAATTCTAATATAAATCTAAATATAGAATAAACTATGGCATATATTTCCACATTATATTTTTTGAATCTCTTGTGGTTAATTAATAAAAAGACATATAAAAGTAATTCAAAGCATGCTTCAAATAATTGAGTAGGTAATACTGGTAAGCTTCTTCCATCTAATCCAGGAAACTTTTGTGCAGCTAAGCTTCCAAAAGGATATATTACTCCAAAAATTGAATCTGTAACCTGACCATAACAACATCCTCCAAAGAAACAACCTACTCTTCCTAATGAATGTCCGATTATAATACCAGGCATCAATAATGATAAATAATATAATTCATTTCCTTTAGAACCAGGAATAAATTTGTGAATTAATATTGGCATAACTATAAATACACCAACGACACCACCTAGCCATGTAATACCTCCTATTACAATCTTTCCTTCCTCAATGGAATGAAAAATAGAATTGAATATGAATGCTGATACAGCTAGAATAATTAAACCAACTCCAGAAATCAAATAAAGTCTATTACATATTTTTTTGGGTAATTTTTCTATTTTTTCAAGAATAATAAAGGTTGTAATTACAAATGCTATAATTCCTAACGAAACCATCACTCCATATAGCGGAACCTTATAGCCAAAAAAATTAAATACATTTGGGACCATATATATCACCTATAATTTAATCAGTGTATCCAGCATCTTTAAAACTGATACATGTTCCTGAGACTTTTACATTTAAAGTAAAATCATATCCTTCAAAACTTGGCGGAACTGTTATTCTTAAATTTTTATCTCCACCACCACTAAATCTATATACAGCAAATTGTCCTTGACTAATACTAACTTGTGCAATTGAGATATCTGTTGTCCATTCACGAAAAAGAATGCAATCATGAGCAATTATTTGGAAATAAATCACTCCCTCATAAACAACTACATTATTAAATGTGATTTCTGCTTCCCACTCTAAGTGATTGTAAGTTTCTGGAAATTTTGCTTCAACTTGACGTACATATGAATTCACAACATATTCATTTTCAATAACCCTAAATGATTCCCAATCACTAGTTACTTTTCCACAATGACTGTTTGAGCCTGGCAAACATGAATTCCAAGAATCATCGCAGAATTCACAAACCCAATTTTTATTGCATGATTCATATTCACAATTACATATACTACAGTAGCATGAGCAACAAAATAATGTAATCACAAATAAGAACGTTAAAAAAGAAATTTTAAAAATTTTCATATTACCGCCTACTCCTCAACACTATATCCATGCACATTGGAATTAATAACAAATATTGGATTACCTTGTACTACACTAACTATTAATGCAAGTTCCTCAAATGTTGCAGATAAATAATATATTCCAGGATTAAGTAAGTTATCATTGATGATTGACCCTTTTTCAGATTTTAAATAAGATCTTTCGTTTGGAAAATAATTTGTTGACTTATAGGTACTATTATCACATAATAATTCAACATAAAATTTCATGGCTGAAATAGTACTTTTAACTTCAATCTTTACTGTAATAGTTATACTTGGATTAAAAGCTTCTACTGGGTTTTGTAGTGCTTTAATAAACTCTACCCAATCGACACTTTCAAAAAATAAACCGTTATCAGTAACCTTCCCTGTTCCATATATTCCTAATGAATTTGATAACGAATACATTATTATTTCATAATCTACTCCTTCTTGTGCTTCTATTGTATTATATTGACTATATAATCCTTCTTCTGCAACCTCAAAACAGTTCCCTTCTAAACAATCAAAACCGCAAATAACACATTGACCACAGCCGCATTCAGAGCATCCGAAATACATAGGATACCATTCACATCTAACACAATCAGTATCACACTTGAAACCGCATAGATTCTTTCCTTCATATTCATTTTTAATGCATGCAAAACTTTTACCATCAGCCTCTTCACTTGTGGTACATGAAGTTGCAAAAAATATAGAAATAATTGAGATACACGCAAATATGATCGCAAAAATTCTCTTATTGAACATTTCTAACCTCCCAAATTATATTAATTTAAAATAATTAT
>NZ_JAXFPY010000017.1:0-6954 GCF_034179385.1 Anaeroplasma sp. | reverse complement strand
CCTTTAATAATAAAACTAGTCATATTACAGATACAATATTTCTGTTCTATGTCTAGTTTTTTTTATCCCTAACGGGCTTGATACTTGTATCCAACCTTTGCTTTTCTTATGGCAAATAAGAACCATTTTAATACAAAATGCAAGCACCCTTTTGTTTTTTGAAAGCATCCTGTTTTCTATGTAATGCAGCAAGTTAAATTGAAATTTATTTGTTACATTACAATTTCAAAATTAAAAAATTTTTCTTGAAATTCTACCTGTTTTATTATTTCCTCTTGAGTAAATACGATGCCTTCCGGTACAACTATCCATTTATCTTCAACATCATTGATTCTATGAATTAGGGCTAATATTACTCCTTCAAATTCTTTTAATGGTTTATCTACTCCTAGTACATACGCATCTTATTCTACCCCGTCAGGAGCAATAACCCCTTCGACATATCCATAATTGACTGTATAAAAAATATCCTTATGCTTTGTATGATATGTTCCTAATGGTCTATCTATTATAACTTTTACCTTATTACCAATCCTTTATGTCACCTCAAGTAAACAATATCTATCGTTCAAGGATAAATCAAATATTTCATTTATCTTCGCCTAATTTCCATGTGCCATCTTGAACAATTGAGTTCAACGTTAATGTATATTTATTACATTTAGAGATAATGTATTTATTTTCTTCATTATTAGGATTATAGTCAACTATTGCAACTTGTTTGAACATATTTTTATATTCCTCATTCAATTCTTGTAACACGGACGAATGATAAATATCTTTTGCACTTATTGGGGTATTATCATAGAAAACATATCCGTATAATGGATCTACAACACCCCAAGAGTCATTATAAAAAACTTCAATTAAAACATGACCATGATACGCTTTATCTGGATTTGCAACAAATACAAATCTAGAAGTCATTCCTAGACAATCAAGAATGACAGCTGCAAGTCTTGCTAAATCAAAACACCAATCTGTACCTCTATCTAAAATTTCTTTTTCTGTTCCACCAAAATACATTTCATCTAGCGGCGTATTATAATTTGTTGCAATTTGAGAAGTATAATGAATCAAAGATTTTATTGATTCCAAATCATTATCCCTTTTAAATCTTTGAGCAAACGAATAAAGAATATTATTTTCCATTGGATATGATATTTGATAGCCACCATATAAAAAAGGTTCGGAAATTGAATCCAATCTAACCATTTCTTGCATCAGTTTGTGTTCAATAGAATTAATATCGTGTAAATCATTTCTAAGCATACATCCATATTCTTTACCAAAAACATCATAGCCTTTTATTACTTTAGCGTTTTCTACCAATTCAACATTAACATTTAAAATATTCAAAATACTCATTACCATATCTAGTGATGGATTCATTGAATGATTTTCTATTCTACCAATTGTTGATTGAGGAACATTACATCTTTTTGCAAGTTCAATTTGGCTTAATCCTTTTTCTTTTCTTATGGATTTCATTCTATTAACGAAATCTATTGTACTTTTATTCATAATTTACTCTGTTTATATTAAAACAATATTTTCCCTTTCCGTGTTTAAAAACTTGAATGATTACCTTTGTATCTAACAATTTAGAAATAAGTTTTGAAGCTCCAGAAGGCGACATTTTCAAAACATCTATTATTTCTTTTCTGCCAAAGTATTCAAAATCTTTAAGCGCTTGATATAATATTTCGATATTTTTTCTTATTGTTTTAGAAATTTTAACCTTTTCAATGTCCACTTTTTCCTTAGCAATCTCCATTTTTATTCGTTCAATGTCCACTTTTTCATTCCATCTTATATGTAAATATCTATTTTTTAGTTCATGATTTCCATTAAAAAGTAGATTTTCTAAGAACAATTCAATATATCTTGTAGTTTCAAAAATAATAGATATTATTTCAACTAAAAAAGGCTTGATAACTATATCAAACCTTTGCTTTTCTTATGGCGCAGAGGAGGGGATTTGAACCCCTGCACGGTCTCCCGTCTGCACGCTTTCCAAGCGTGTCCCTTCAGCCTCTTGGGTACCTCTGCAAATGTCCGATATTCATTATATCGGATTTGTATATTAAATTCAAGATTATTTTAATTTTTTTGGATTTGCTCTTCTTATTTCTGCAAGTTCTAAAATAAGCTCTTCGGTTTTTTTGAAGCCTAAGCATGGATCCGTAATGGATTTACCATAAATACCCTCTTCTACCTTTTGATTACCATCTTCAATATAGGATTCAATCATTAATCCTTTAAAGATTTTATTGATTTTTTCATTATGAGATGCAGAATGTAATACTTCCTTCGCAATACGAATTTGTTCTAAATAATTCTTACCAGAATTACTATGATTACAATCTACAATGACCGCAGGATATTTATACTTCTTCTCATCATAAATAGATGCTAAAAAGTTAATATCCTCGTAATGATAATTCGGGTGAGATTCACCATGCTTATTTACATATCCTCTCAAGATTGCATGAGCAAGTGGATTACCCATAGTTTCTACTTCCCATCCTCTATAAATAAAGGTATGACAAGATTGAGCTGCGCGAATAGAATTTAGCATTACACCTAAATCACCTGAGGTTGGGTTTTTCATGCCACATGGAATATTAATTCCTGATGCAGTTAATCTATGCTGTTGGTTTTCTACGCTTCTTGCGCCTACAGCAACATAGGATACCAAATCGGATAAGTATCTATGATTTTCAGGATATAGCATTTCATCTGCAGTGGAAAAGCCCGTTTGTGCTAATACATTCATATGAAGCTTACGAATTGCAATAATACCCTGTAGCATATCGGATGGCTTTGTAGGGTCTGGCTGATGCAACAATCCCTTATAGCCTTCCCCTGTAGTTCTTGGCTTATTCGTATATACTCTTGGTACAATAAAGATTACATCCTTAACCTTTTCATATACTCCTCTTAATCTTTTCATATAATCTAAGACAGCATCCTCTCTATCTGCAGAGCAAGGTCCAACGATTAACAATAATTTATTAGAATCTCCCCTGATAATTGCTTGAATTTCTTCATCATTTTGAAGCTTTATCTTTTGAAGCTCACTAGGCAATGGAAACATTTCCTTAACCTCTTTAGGTGTAGGAAGCTTCCTTTTAAAATCCATATTCATAAGAATTACCCCTTTCATCAAGAAATATAAAACAATTTTATCAAAAACTGTATTTATTTTCAATAGAAAATAAAATTATAAGCATTAAATTACTTCTTCTTTTGAATCAAATTCCTCATTTTCGTCTTCTTTTGGAATTTTATTTTCTTTTCTCTTTCTTACAAAATATAAAATTAATGATGTTGTAGCCAAAACGAAGGATAGGCAATTGAATAGGAAGGTTGGTAAAAAATTCATACCAAATCCATAAATTGCCCAACAAGTAGAGGATACCATTAGGGCTGCCTTAATCAAAGGTACCCTTACATTTGGGATTAAAATAATAATCGAATATTCTGCAGTAGCAATTACAGGTAATATACCCCACCATTGTGCATTATTAAGATCATAAATGAACACAAATATACCAATACCCATACCAAGAATAATAAATATTATCGCAAGTGTTGTATTTATCCATTTTTTTAACACGAATATATTTCTTATTAAATTTACTAAATCCTGTACGAGTCCACTCCAAAGCCCAGTTAATCCCTCTGCAACTGCGCACAAGAAATTACCTGTGGATTGCATGATGAGTAATTGATTTTTTCTTTTTACTCCTGAGGCTAACGCAAACAATAAATATCCAACTATGGATATGATATATGCAGAAAGCCTCAGTGGATTTTGAAGAAGTTCACTAAAGTCCATAAAATCAGCTCCTCTAAAAGATAAGGGACTTTTTTTAGTCCCTTATTTCTTAGTTATTTTTTTCTAATTTAGAAATAATGTCTCTTGCAACAAAAACACCATTCGCACCAGCCTGAGCTAAGCCTCTTGTCAAGCCAGCACCATCTCCTCCGACATATAAGCCCTCTACTGCCTTTGTCTCGAAATTATTTTTAATTTCAGGACGAGCAGAATAGAATTTTGCCTCAACACCATAGAATAATGTATGCTCATTCGCAATACCTGGTGTTACATGGTCTAAGGCCTCAATCATTTCAATGATGGATTTCATTGTATTATACGGAAGTACTAATCCTAAATCTCCTGGTACTGCCTCCGTTAGTGTAGGCTTTACAAAGCCTTCATCAATTCTTTTTTGGGTAGATCTTCTACCTCTTACAATATCGCCATATCTTTGAATAATAATAGATCCACAGGATAATTCATTCGCAAGGCGAGATACCTGGTGTGCATATTCATTTGGTAAATCGAATGGATCAGAGAATTTATGAGAAACAAGTAATGCAAAATTTGTATTGCTACTTCCAAGCTCCTTAGATGCATATGCATGTCCATTCGCAAGCATCGTACCACTATGGTTTTCAATAACAACATGACCAGATGGGTTACTACAGAAGGTACGAACTGTAGTTCCAACACTGGTTCTATAAATGAATTTACCCTCGTATAGGTTTGAATTAATCTCCTCCATTACGATATCATTTGTCTCTACACGAACCCCCACATCTACTTGGTTATTCGTCATATGAATATTATATTTATGACACATTTCCTCAAGCCATTGAGAACCATCTCTACCAACGCCTAAGAAAACATAATCTGAATCGATTACCTCACCCCTCTTTAGGGCAATACCTGTAACTTTATTGTTCGAAACTAAAATATCGGATACCTCCGTTTCAAACATCATATCGACATGACCCTTTAAGTCCTCGTAAATCTTTGCTTGAATCTTTAAATTATTTTCCGTACCTAAATGTCTAACTTGGCTTCTTAAAAGCTTTAATCCCACAGATAAGGCTCTTCTTTCGATTTCTCTTACCTTATCGGTAGTAGGATTCGTTATAGCCTTTGGCGCTCCATATTTTAAATTGATTTCATCCACATACTTAATTAATTCTAAAACTGTATTATCATCTAAATAATCGGTTAACCATCCACCAAATTCTGTAGTAATGTTAAATTTACCATCAGAGAATGCTCCAGCACCACCAAAGCCATTGGTGATACTGCATGCAGGGTGGCATCCAGAAATACCCTCTCTATTGATTGGACATTTTTCTAAAATATGCTCATTGACAGGGCATTTTCTTTTATATATATTTTTGCCCTTATCGATTAATAGAATCTTCGCATCAGGCTTTTTTTCCATAAATTCATATGCACAAAATACACCTGCTGGACCTGCACCAACAATTATACAATCATATTTCATGAAATTACCTCCAAAACAATAAAAAGTCGTGCTTATCTATTATACCATTATTTCCTTAAAATAAAAACCATATTTTGGCAGAAAAAAGACGCTCAAGTAGCGTCTTATTCATTCATCTTTGTAAGCTCGAGCGGCTTTTTTTGAGTCTTTTAAAGCTTTTCTTTTGTATTTATTCTTTTAATTTTCGTTTTCAATTCCATCAAGCTTTTCTATATATTCCTTATATTTCTTTGGTTCTTGTAATTCTATAATTCTAGCATTATATCTTTTTTTAAGATAATTTACTGCCTTTAAAGACTTGCCACTGCCACTACATAGAATGAAGGTTAGCTTTTTACCCTCAAGCTTAACTTTCGATAATACTGTCTGGATAGGGCATGAAATCCTACCATTCCAAATAGGTGTTTCTATTACAATTTCATCATATCCTTCTATATTAGAATCAAAATCTATAAGCTTAGCTTTATGCTTTATGCCTGCCAAAAAGCCTCCAACCATCATCTTTAGAAAAAAGCTTTTAGGTAATTCTCTTTTAGGTATAACTCTTCTAATTTCATAATTCTTATTCAAAAAATAATCCTTTACTAATTCTCCATTACCACTATGGGTATAGTATATAAATAGTTTTTTCATTGAATCCCCCATTAAAAATAGAATATATCCTCAAATTTTAAATCTAATGCAATAGCAATTAATAAGGCAAGCTTTGCAGTTGGAACGAACTGCAAGGTTTCAATAGAGGATATCGTATTCCTAGATACTCCTACCATGGATGCAAGCTTCTCTTGAGATATCCTCTTTTCGTGCCGAATTCTTGGCAAATTATTCTTTAATACTAATTCCTCCTTCATAATTACCACACCCTTAAAAGCTGTAAAATCCAAAACACCAAAAACATAATGGCTAGTGAAAAATAAAGTATAGATACAATTAGCTCATGTGCTTTCTTTAATTTTATATATTTAACAAAAAATGCAGATGCACACATAAGCGCAATAACCATATTCGGTCCATGGTTTACATTACCAAATACAATTCCATTCATTATATCTACAATAATGATTCCACAAATTCCAACAAAATATCCGAAATAGGCACCTTTTCTTTGGGCATCTAAATCGGCAACATCTAAACCGCTATTTTCTTTTTTTGCTTTAGCTAATATTTCTTCTTTATTCATAATAAATCTCCTTTTGCCAAGTTAACTTGTCATATATATTATAATGTTGCAAAGTATACTTGTCAATATGATTTTTAAAAAAGGATTGAAAACCCAATCCTCTTTAATCTGATATTTACCAATAATTAGTAACTCTTTCTGCAAAGGATATTGCATCCTTTATTTCTACTTCTATACCATCTACACAAATCTTACCGTTAAATTTACCAAATACCTGGTGCTGTAATGATTTTAAAATAAGTAGATTGGTATTATCAAATCTATCTAGTATAGGCGTAAAGGTTAAATCTATCTTATTGTCCTTTGATTTTATTTGCTAAGGCTCTAAATATTTATAATTTCCCTTTCCATCCTTTGGAATGATAAATTCTACGTCATTAAGCTTATATGCCTTCTTATTAGAACAAAGGGGTAAATAAATTTCCCCTTAAGGAGCTTAGGCTCCTTTTTTAAGTG
>NZ_JAXFPY010000016.1:0-4033 GCF_034179385.1 Anaeroplasma sp. | reverse complement strand
TAATAAATTATTTAAATTTTAGATTATAGTATAATTGCTAGGTCCTTGATATCAAATATAAAGAACACTAGAATTCTTACTATTTACATGGGGTGTCTTTATTTTGGCGTGTTGAGAGCGTCTGTTGCTTGTCTTTGAAATAATTATATGACATCCGTATCTATATGTACGGATGTTTTTGTATTAAACATCGGCAAAATATAAAATAATTCTTTGGTTAAAAATGATTGATTAGATTGCCGATAAATGATATAATAATACTGAAGAATTAAGGTGATTTTATGAAATACTTATCAGTAATTGAAATGTCAAATAAGTGGAATATTTCAGAAAGAAGCGTTAGAGATTATTGTAATAAAGGAAGAGTCGTTGGAGCTATTTTAAATGGAAAAACTTGGCTTATTCCTGAAGACGCTGTCAAACCAAAGAGACAAACACGTCATTCATTAAAAAATGATTCTTTATTAGAAATTTTGAAAAGGGAAAAGGAAAGCAAGCTTGCTGGCGGAATATATCATAAACTTCAAATTGAAATGACATATAATTCAAATCATATAGAAGGTAGTAGGTTAACGCATGATCAAACAAGATATATATTTGAAACTAAAACAATTGGACCTGGACTTGATACTCTTTTAGTGGATGATATAATCGAAACTACAAATCATTTTAGATGCATTGATTTAGCAATTGAATCTGCTAAAACGAAATTGAATGAATCCTTAATAAAGCAATTTCATTTTATCTTAAAAAATGCAACATCAGATTCTCAAAAGCCATGGTTTAAGGTTGGAGATTACAAGATGCTTGAAAATGAGGTTGGTGGTATTGATACTACAAAACCAAAAGAAGTTAAGGAAAAAATAAAAGAATTATTATCTTGGTATAACTCGCTTAATAATGTTACTATAGATGACATAATAGAATTTCATTATAGATTTGAATGTATTCATCCATTTCAAGATGGTAATGGTAGAGTTGGTAGATTAATAATGTTAAAAGAATGCTTAAAGCATAATTTAGTGCCAATACTAATTACTGATGAATACAAGGCATTTTACTATAGAGGCTTAAAAGAATGGAAATATGAAAAAGGATATCTTTTAGATACATGTCTTTATGGCCAAGATATATTTAAAAAGTATTTGGAGTATTTTAATATAAAGTACTAATGTGGAGCACTTTAAAAGATATTTAGGTACATGTCGAGAGTGTTGTTACTCTTCATAGGAGAGATAAATGATTATTTTTGAAATAAGTGTATCCATAAAAGATTTCCATCTAATAATTTATAATGAATCCTCCTATAATTAAGGTAATACTTATATAGGAGGATTTTATTATGGCTAAAGACCAACATGGCTGGTACAGTCCAGAAGAAAAAATGCATTATATTGAAGAATACTTTAATTCAGGATTATCATTAACAAAATTTTGTGATAGTAGGGATATATGTAGATCAACCATAGCTACCTGGATAAGACATTACAATTCAACGAACCTTATTGCAAAGAATACATTTCAAGATGTAACTCCAATTTTCAAGCAAGAGTCCCAAAGTATAAATAGCTCAATTAAATTAACCTTACCTAATGGAATATCCTTAGAATTTGATAGTTCTATACTTCACTTAGTTATTGGAGAATTTAAATGATAGATTTAAGTAAAGTAAATGAGATATATCTTTACACAGGTACTACAGATTTTAGGTATGGAATTTATGGTTTATCTAGGTTAGTTTTAAACCAATTTCAAAGAGATGAGATTAAACATAACTTATACTTATTTTGTAGTAAATCTAAGAAATGCATAAAGATATTAGAGTTTGAAGAAAATGGAGTATGGATGTATTATAAAAAACTTGATGTAGGTAAATATATTTACCCTGACACAGGAGAAATGGGGACAATAACTAAGGATGATTTGGCTGTATTACTTAATGGATTAGACTTTGTATATAGATTCGAAGGAAAATTGAATAAAAAATATGATTTATATTAGACTTTTTTTTGCAATTTTTTAAAAAAAATCAATTTCGATTTGTCATAGAATTGTGGATAACTCAAGGAAAACAAAGAAAAATATGATAAAAACTTATCATATTATCAAAATTCTTGAGTTATCCACATTTTTCTTTTAATTTTAGCTTAAAAATGGGCCAAAAATGAAGGTGTGTTTCCAGTAGGAAAGGTGGGATTGACAGCAAAAATTATATTACATATAATACGCATTGAATGAGGAAATTAGATATGAAAAATTATGAAGATTTAACCAAAGAAGAATTAATCCAATTACTCCTTGAAAAAGATATCGAATTAAGAGATTTAAGAATCAAGTATGATAAGCTTATTTTAAAATATGATAATGAGCATCAGCGTCAATTAAGAGATACATATAATACTTTCGTTAAGAAAAACGAAAAGCTAGAGCCAATGGATGAAGCAATTAATGAAGCTGAAGCTAAAGCGACAAAAAAGCGTGGTCAAAAACCAGGAAGTCACAATTTTACTTATGATTTAAAGCCCACAAGAACGATTATTAAGGAATTAGAGGAGAGTGAACGTATTTGCCCAAGCTGTGGTGAGGTAATGGTTGAGATCGGTTCTGATTCAACAAAGAAAATCATTAAATATCCAGCAACATATGAGGTGGTTGAAATAATCACTAAGAAATACGCATGTAAAAACCCAAATTGTGATTCTACAGTCAGACAGCAAGCTTCTGATGATATCTTTGGGCATTCACCAGTTACTCCTTCTGTAGTGGCGGATGTAATCAATATGAAATATTCACTTGGCGTACCATTAGATAGATATTCTAAATACTTAATCAGTAAAGGAATCAATTTATCTACACAATGTTTATCTAATTATGTATTAGAGGCTGCAGATATTTTAAATCCTTTATATTCAAGATTAAAATATGAGCTTACCCATAATAGAGCCAATGTAATCCACGCAGATGAAACCACGCTGAAAATTTTAGATATAAAGGATAGAGAGAAGTGTTATATGTTTGTGTATACTACTACATTCTATGATAATCCTGTATATATTTATGAATTCTCTGAATCTAGGAAGACGGATAAAACTGAAGAATTGTTTAAGGATTATAAAGGCTATTTAGTTTGTGATAAGTACGCAGGCTATGATAAATTTAAAGATAAGCTTTTAGGCATTCAAAGATGTATGGCTCACGCAAGGAGATATTTTTTTGATGTGCTAAAAGGATTGACCCCAAAGGAGGCAAAGCAATCAAAGGCAAGATTGGTAGTTGAAAAGTTTGATAAGCTATTCAATCAAGAAAAAATCTTTAAAGAAAAGAAATATACTATTTCTGTAATTAAGGAAAAAAGAAATACTAATGAATATCAAAAGCTTGTTGATTCCTTACATGATGAGATATGGGATATTAAAGCTCAACCAGGATCATTACTTGAAAAAGCAGTGAATTATGCAAAGAATTCATGGGATGAATTATTTACATATAGAGAATATGGATATTTAGAAATCTCAAATAATATAGCCGAAAGATCCGTAAAACCTTTCGTAATCGCAAGAAAGAATTTCTTATTCTCTAAAACAGAAAATGGAGCACAAGCATCAGGCGTATTATTTTCAATAATCCAAACAGCCAAAGCAAATGGATTATGCATAGAAAGATACCTAGAATATATTTTAAACAACATCAATAAAATTGAAATTGATGATATTTTACCATGGAGTGAAAAGCTTCCTAAAGAACTAAAATTGAATTTGAAATAATAAAACAGAGACAAACTCGTATAAAATGTGGGTTTGTCTCTGTTTTTGTTTTATTGGAAGTTACTAATTCTCGCATTAAATGTGAGATTCTTTCACTTTGTAATCACCTGGGAATCTTTTATGGATACGCATTTTGTATTAAAATGGTTCTTATTTGCCATAAGAAAAGCAAAGGTTGGATACAAGTATCAAGCCCGTTAGGGATAAAAAAAACTAGACATAGAACAGAAATATTGTATCTGTAATATGACTAGTTTTATTATTAAAGG
>NZ_JAXFPY010000001.1:0-2565 GCF_034179385.1 Anaeroplasma sp. | reverse complement strand
ATTTATAAATTCATCTATTTGTTTATTCGAATAACCAATCGAGTAAAGGTTTCCCATTTCCATCACCTTTCTTTCTACTATTCTTATTATAAGGAAAATAGCCTAAAAAAGAACATAAATACTTAAAGCACTTTACACCATTAGGCCCATCAAATGGATGACCAAAACTAAAGCAAACCAAACCATTAGGATAGCTTTTATTTGCATATTTTCGAATATCCTCTTCTTTTGTGTGACTAATTGTAACATGAATATCTTCATAAAATATCCCATTATACTTAAAAGAGCATTTACAGGTTGGTTCTCCGTGTCTATTTTGAGTAGTGTAAAACTTCAATCCAAATACCTTAACTAATAAAAATGAACAATTAGATTTTTTAGCCTCTTGCATTGTCATAGATGAGTAATTATTTATAAATATTCCCTTTGGTTCATTTAATTTATTTTCACCACCATAAAATTCTATTAATTTATTTTTAGTGACTTTATCATCTTGAGCTTTAATGATTTTTGTGCCTTTTCTTAACACGACATTTTCATGCTGATATTCATCAGATATGTATTTTTTAGAATCCACCATTAATTCCACAAAATCCAAATTATTAATTACTTGACCATCTTTATAAGTACATTCATCAATTGATAATTCATGGTCCTCTCTATCTGAATTCATAGATATAATTCGATAAAATTTTTTCTCCTTTGGTTCAAAAACCACTAAACATATTCCGCCTTTTTTTCTTGAACTAGCTACAACTATACCTTTAATTAAATCGCCCACAAAAAAAACACTCCTAACTTTAACAATAAACTAATGTACTTCTTATTATATGTTTATGTGTCATCTTTTTATTCTATAAATGGATTGAACATAACTAATATCTCGATGCCATTTTTCACAAGCATCTTGCATTTTAGGATTATTCTTTCTTAAATTTATATTAAATTCCAATAAACTAATCACTCTAGCTGGTGTCATGATTTCAAAATCAATGACAAAATCAATTATCCCTTGTCGCTGTCTTTCAGATAACTTTCCCTCTTGAACGTTGTAACCATATAATGCCAATTCTGAAAATTGCTTCATATTTCCATCCAAGTCATCATCTAAAATGCATCTAAATTGAGGGGTATAGCATTTTGATGTATACTTTGTAATTCTTTCAATTGTAATAAATTTCTTATTACATTGTTCACAATAAAAGCCATACACAGTGCTTGGAATACCATCTTTTGCACTTTTTAATTTTAGGGGAATTTGCTTAACCATTTTGGGATGATTTCTATTACAATAGATATTTATTGATTTATAAACATATACTCCATCCAAAGTAATAATTTTAGGTTGAATCCTAGGCAATGATTTCAACATTACTTCTTTTTGTTTTTGTTTTAATTCCTCTTTAGTCAAAACTTTTTCTTGAGATGATTTCACAATTCGATTCTCTTTTGGTAACGAAGATTTACCTTTTCTATCATTCATTTTAATGACTATATGACTATTCTTATAAAATGGATATAAGCGATTTGCTTCCCTTCCGTTATCCGTAATATTATTATAGGAGTTAAAACTAAAGAATAATCTGTCACATGCTTCACATTTCATAAAAGATCGTTTTATTTCTTTTCCTCTCCAATTAATCGATTTTTGTTGAATTGGAATAAGTCTATTTTTACATTTTGGGCACTCTTTTAAGTTTCCTTCATAAACAGTAATAGGAATCCTATCAATAGATGCTGAAGGAATATATTCTTTTGTCTCTTGCTCATTAATCTTTTGTGTAGATTTATCTAATAATTTATCATTTTCCAGCATCACATTTGGATTACTTTCATTTTCACTAACAATATAATAGAGATTCTCTTTTATATAATTTTGCTTACACTTTATGCATTGCTTATGAGTGACCTTACTAACTGCATTGTCTTTTCTATAGTATTCTGAAAGGCAAGGTTCTAATATAGAATTACATAAAAGACAATTCTTCAATTTGTTTTTATATGTAACAATATGAAACTTTTCCATATAACAATCACTCTCCTATATAACTCTTTATACAATTTACAAATAATACTTAATGGTTATTGTTGTTGAATATCCACTAGGAGTAGTTGACAATACTTCATCCTTTGTAGTCATACAATCATACATAGCATTACAAACAGATACTATTCTTTGACTTAAGCCTACTGCTTTTTCTACATCACCGGCACGAAGAATAATATATGGCTTACCTTGCTTTCTAGCATCTGAGAATACGCCTTTAATATAATCAACAATTACTTGCTTATTTGCTTTTTTGCCATTACCAGTTTTATAACCATTATTAGCTGGTCTTTCTTTTGGAGTTGAATCTATAGTAGGAACTTCTTTCTTACCTAAATCAATATCATCTATTTCAAATCCTAATTCTTTATTAATTAGCTTTAAATAATCATTTAGCTTGTCTATATCCTCCTGGAATACTATTACTCTACCAGAAAAACCATGAGCAATAATATTTCTCATTTGATGGTATATATCTATTCTATCAAATTCTACAGGGTTTATTTTCTTTAATGATA
>NZ_JAXFPY010000051.1:0-2376 GCF_034179385.1 Anaeroplasma sp. | reverse complement strand
CTTATTATATTACATATATCTTGTACAAGTAATTCTAGTTTCAACTCTAGCATAAGGTGCGCCGCCACCATTCCATGTTAATGAGTATGTTACTTTTCATTTTCCATTAATTTTTTCACTTGAATTTAAAGCTGCCGTAGGGGAATTAAAACCCTCATAACTAGAAACATTAACAGATAAAGTATCTAAATCTTGAGCAGTTATATTTGTTTGAACACTATAAGTTTTTGTAACACCGCTTTGTATACCACTTGATTCATAAATTTCATGCAATTCGGAAACTGATTCAGTTGAAATTACAGGTGCCGATTTACCATTTCTTCATACAACAACAGCTAATGCAAAAGTATCTTTTTCTACTCATTGTTCATAACCAACGTATAATTTAAAACGATAACTTGAAACATATCCTGAATTTGGAGTTTGATGATTGTAATAATAAGAAGTATAGTATTGTAAACCATCAACTTGAGTTCCACTGTCAATAGTTGGATCTAAGAAACCACCTTCCTCTACTTTATTATTCATATCTCCATAATATCCAATTTTATGTGGGAAAAATCCAATTAAAGATTGAAATTTTTTATAAAAATTAGCATTTACTCAAGCAAAATATGTATGAGCCATATTGTCGGCTGTGTAAGATTCTATCTCTATATTAGAAATTTGTCTTTGTTCGCGATAGTATGCAGAAATATTTCCAGTAGAAATCCATTCTAAATTTTTAATTGTAGCATTCATTTGAAAGTTAGCATCGGAAATTTTTTGTATATCAGATACAGCACCATTTACTGCATCAGTTTTAAAATCATAGTCTCCAATAGAAACAAATAATCTATTGTATATTCATAAAGCACCTGAACTGGCGTGATCACAACCTGATCCGAACAACACTGGAAGAGATATATTAAGATTAGTCTTAGATTGAATTATTTGTTTTGTGTAATCATTTGGAATAATATTAGTAACAAATTTTGATATTTCATTAATATCACATGAAAAAGAAAAAGTAGTATTTTTTGGTTCTCATTTATATCTTTGTATTGGTTCAAATGTTAATGTTGCAGTATTTGTTTCAGATGTTAATTCCAAGACTGTATTTGTAGTGACAGATCATTTGTCAGCAGGATCTGGTTGCGCAGCCTGTCATATACCATGTTTTCGTATATAGAAAATCACTTCATCATTGTTATTAACAGTAACCTCAGTATTATCTATTCTTAATTTACCGTTAGAATATGTAAAAGAATGTTCATTAAGCTTATCATAATAACCAATGCTTCCATTAATATCTATATAATGAGCGTCTACATCAGTCATATTATTAAAAACTATTACAGGATATGTTTGAGGATAGAAACTTCAATATTTAGCATCTTTTTTACTTCCTCCTTTATATCCTATTGAATCATCAAATATAAATTGACCATTAGTTCCATAAGTTTTTACATTATAGTCAAAACTAATACTTTTCAAACTTTTTGCTTTATTTCCTATATAATAACGTGGAATTGTATGATAGGAAGCAATCTGATTTAAATATTCGTATTTAACAGTATCGCCATAAGAATCAATAATATCAGAAGTAAATTGCTCTTTCTTACTAAGTTCGTTTTCTCCAATAGCTGCAACAAACTGATTTGGGATAGAAAATTTATTTAAAATATCATTTTTATCATCTCAAAGATAGGTAGATTTTACGTTTATTCCGAATCCTAATTCTGAAATATAAATTCATTTTCAATCAGTATTGTTATATCCGCCAGCATGAGTATTTAACAAAATATATCCAGAAGAATATAAATCATAACATAGTTGATAAGAGGATTTATCTTTATTCTTACATTTTAAATAATGAAGTCCAATAGTTTGTACATATAAATTTCCTTTTCATTCTAATCTCGGTCCATCAGAATATTGTGTAGCAATTTTTCAAAGAGAAACATCAGAAACAACAACGTTTAAAAAACCTCAAGATAGTAATAACTCTTTTAATCTTTCTATGTTTGTTTGCTCAACACAATCAGACTCTTTATATGAAGGAATAATGTCTTTAAAATAAAGAATATTATTAATACCGCTGCCGCCATCTATACCGCCTTGTTCGATGTCAATATTAGGTCCACCTTTAGCCATAACTTCACCTCACTAAATAATTCAACCAAAACTACTAGATTTCTTTTGTTGAAGCCACATTTGCTCTAAATTACTCCAATTAATGACTAGCATATTATCTCTAGCACGAGTAAGTGCAACATAAGCAATGTTTAAGTCTTCCATATTTCTAATTGTAGTATCAATTACAATTACATTATCATATTCAAGACCTTTTGCTTGATGCACAGTAGAAACATTAGAATAACCAAATTCTTGAAT
>NZ_JAXFPY010000041.1:0-24441 GCF_034179385.1 Anaeroplasma sp. | reverse complement strand
TAGTACGTTCGATCGTGCGAGAGTAGGAAGCTGCCAGGCTCTCTCTTTGATTTAAACTTATGCCTACTTAGCTCAGTTGGTTAGAGCACCTGACTGTTAATCAGGGGGTCGTGAGTTCAAGTCTCTCAGTGGGCGCCATTTCTTTTTTATAAAAAAGGTTTGACAAAAGAGAAGCATTTTAATAAAATAAAACTACGATATATGGAGGACTAGCTCAGTTGGGAGAGCATCTGCCTTACAAGCAGAGGGTCAGCGGTTCGAGCCCGTTGTCCTCCACCATCGTGCCGACTTAGCTCAATTGGTAGAGCAACTGACTTGTAATCAGTAGGTTGTGGGTTCGATTCCTATAGTCGGCACCACTTAGGATTTAACACTGGATTTATTCAGTGTTTTTTATTTTTTTAACTATTTTACACAAATGGCTTTTAAACGTTTTTTTCAAATCGAGATAATAATAATTTCAATATCTAGATGATATAATGAATTAAAGAACGTTGTTTTATAGAATTTCATACCATAAAATAAATTTTGCTGAACGTTGACTTACTATTCGATTTGTTATATACTTTTAATCACCTAAAAAAAAGGGGATAACTATATGAAATGTAAGAAATGTGGCTTTGATACACCAAACAACTCTAATTTTTGTAGTCATTGTGGTTCTCCAATAGATTTTGATGATGAATTTATAAGTATAGATTCTAAAACAGAAGAAGAAAAGAATGAAGAACACACAAAAAATGCTAACGAAAATATGAATCAAATGATGAATATCGATATCAGTAGAGCATCTATTGGCTGGTATTTTTTGGGATTTTTCTTTCCTTTAGCCGGAATCATTATATTTTTCTTATTTCTCTATAAAAAGCCAGATTTAGCATTTAAAGCAAGAAGAGGTGCAATACATGGGTTTATACTTTCTATTGCATTAACCTTTTTGTTCATCATAACAGTTTCTTTAAAGGGAGGTTTATAAAATGAATGATAATGGAATTTATGACGAAATTTATGGGAAATTAATCAACATTATAAACATTATTTTCATTGCAGGATGGGGAATTGTTACCTTAATTGAATTCATTATAGGTATTTTTATTATACAAAGCCCTGATTTTACTAATGAACTATTCAAAGGTTATTTCCTACCTTATGTAATAGCACCTGCAGGCAGTAATTTGGTTGTCATTATTGTTACTTTGATCCTTTTAAAATCAAAAAAAATTCAACCACGCATTAAGAACTATGTTGTCATTACAAGCTTATTTTTAATTTCTTTAGTATTAGCACTCGTTCATCATTATTTCTTAGCTATGCTAGGTGGATTTGTCATCCCAATTTTGGTTTCTATATTATTCTTAGATTATAAGACCTTTACCTATGGAAATGTTTTATCTACCTTAGGCATTTTGGCATCAACAATTGCTAATATGTTCTTAACCCCAGAAAGAGAAAGAAGTGGTAATCTTTACACTTGGGGTAGCGCAATTATTGTATTATTAATTTGTATTCTTGTAGCCATTATCGTATTCTTAGATGTTCAAATCCATAGACAAAGAGAAAAAATATTGGTTCAAATGCAAAGTGAAAATGCAAAATTAGTTAAGGAAAATAGAGCGGATGGTCTAACAGGCCTTCAAAATCATACTAGCTTCTATAGTGTTCTTGAGGCAAAGCTCTCTAAAGCAAGAAGAGATAAAAGAGGCTTTGCGATTGCAATGCTAGATATCGATGACTTTAAAAACATTAATGACACCTATGGTCATGGTGTTGGCGATGACATTTTAAAATATGTATCCGATACTATAGTTACTGCAATTGATAAGTGTGGTGTTCCATTCCGTTATGGTGGTGATGAATTTGCCATCATCTTTAATAACCCAAACCCAGAAGCGAATGTTGCTGCACTTGAGGTATTAAGAAAGGCTGTTGCAGATAATGATTCTTTATTCTTAGATGGCACAAGAGTTTCCTTATCCATTGGCTATTATAATGTCAAGGAGGCTCAAATGACATCAGAAGAAATTTTCTATAGAGCAGACCAAGCTTTATATCAAGCAAAATATAATGGAAAGAATCAGGTATATCCAATATACTAAATAAAATTCGGGCATTTCTATGAAAAGAAAGCCTCCCTAATTTTTTGGTTGTTTAAAGTTGGTAACAGCCAATCGTTTGATAGATTTTAAAAAAAGGAAATCAATCCCTTCTGAAACTTGGTTGGTAGATTTCCTTTTTTCTATGGCAAATAACTTTTTTAATGCAATTATTTCTCTTTTTTCGTTTTATTATCGCAGTATCGACTTTAGATAATGGGACATGTCGCTTAAAAATGTACATAACCCTAGATCGTCAACAGTGGAAATTTCCATATCCATAGGATATACGTATTATTTTTCTTATGAAATTATCTAGTGAATTATCTACCGCAAACCATCTTTTTGTGGTAAACTATAAGAGACGAGGTGATATTCTATGCGTAAAACAAAAATAATTTGTACTCTTGGTCCTGCATGTGATGACGAAGAGATGTTAAAGAAAATGATTTTAAATGGTCTTGACTGTGCAAGATTAAATTTCTCACATGGTACTCATGAGGAACAAAAGGTCAGAATGGATCGTGTAAAGAAGGTAAGAAGTGAGCTTGGTGTACCACTACCTATATTACTAGATACTAAGGGTCCTGAAATTCGTGTAAGATTATTTAAGGATGGCAAGGTTGAGCTTAAGGAAGGCCAAGAATTTACCTTCTGTAGCGATTATGATATGGTTGGTGATGAAACTAAGGTAGGCTTAACTTATCCTGATTTAGCTTTATATGTGAATAAGCCAGGTACATTAATCCTTGCTGACGATGGTAAGGTTGAATTTGAGGTTCTTCGTGTTGAGGGGAAGAATATTGTTACAAAGGTATTAAATAACGCAACATTGTCCAATCGTAAATCTATCAATATTCCAAATGTTATTGTAGATATGCCATATATTTCTGAGGTTGATAGAAGTGATTTAATTTTTGGTATTCAAGAATGTGTAGATTATATTGCTGCATCCTTCGTAAGAAGACCAGAGGATGTATTAGCTGTTCGTGAATTATTAGACAAATATGATACTTCTGGAAAGATTCGTATTATTTCTAAGATTGAAAATACGGAAGGTATTTCTAAGATGGATGAAATCATTGAGGTATCGGATGGTATTATGATTGCCCGTGGTGATATGGGTGTTGAGGTTCCATTCAAGATGCTTCCAAAGATTCAAAAGGAAATAATTGAAAAGTGCTACAAGAAGGGTAAGCTTGTAGTTACTGCAACTCAAATGTTAGATTCCATGCAGCAAAACCCAAGACCTACTCGTGCTGAGGTTTCCGACGTCGCAAACGCAATTTATGATAAGACTGTAGCTATTATGCTATCTGGAGAATCTGCTGCAGGTAAATATCCATTTCAATCTGTTACAGCTATGAAGGATATAGCTGAATATACAGAATCCAATATCGATTACAGGCATAGATTCTGGGAATGCAACCTAGATTTAGGTGAGGATTTCTTATCTTCTATTTGTAATGCTGCAGTATCCTGTGCATATCAGATGCATGCAAAGGCAATCATTTGTGTTACAAATGCAGGCCAAACTGCATTTAAGCTTTCTGCTTATCATCCTGATTGTCCAATTATTGCATTAACTGTTGACAAAAAGGCATGTCGTCAGTTAAATTTGGCATGGAATGTTTATCCTATCTATGCAGAAAAGAAGAATTCTGTTGATGAATTGTTCGAATATGCATTGCAAGAAGCATTAAAGACAGGACTCGTATCTAAGGGAGACCGTGTAATTATTACAGGTGCATCCTCTATTGTAGGTAATGCAATTACAGATACAATTAAGCTTCATGAAATCTAAAAGCGATAAGGCCCTATAAGGGCCTTTTCATTTTTTTAAAAAAAGTGTAAAAAGTTGTTGATAATTAAAAAATGCTGTGATATAATAAACGGGCGTGTAGATAAAACACAGCTCGGGATTTAGCTCAGCTTGGTAGAGCGCTTGGTTTGGGACCAAGATGTCGTAGGTTCGAATCCTATAATCCCGACCATTTATTTGCGAGTGTAGTTCAATGGTAGAACCTCAGCCCTCCAAGCTGATGACGTCGGTTCGATCCCGATCACTCGCTCCATTGCTAGTAATGAGCCATTAAGGCTCTTTTTTATTTGGAAGAAAGCTCTGTGAAATTGCAGGGCCTTTTCTATCGAATTTTTATTTATTTTTTGGGGAGAGAAATAAAATTGTCAAAAATTTAATAACAATTATAGAGTTTGTTCAAAAATAAGCATTTTAGTTGATTCTTTCCACTTGCGAAAAAAGCGTTATTATTTTATAATAAAACATAAAGAAAAATCTTTTAAAAATTCACATATTTTTTCGAGGTGGTACGATATGACATTAAATTTTTTAGCACTTGAACAGTCACAAATTTTGTTAATTATCATAGGTGGAATTGTTCTTTTTGTTTTAATTTGGGTATCTTTAGCCGGAATTAGAAGTAGAATGAGAAAAAAGGATGAACAAAAGAGGTTGGAAAATGTAACGACTAGCGTTCAATCTAATGAGCTAAAAGCTACTAAGGCTACACCTACAAAGGATGTTAATGCTGAAGAGGTTAAGGATGAATCTAACAAGGAAGAGGAAAAAACTAAAGAGGATTCAAGAAAGTATACTGTAGTAATTACTGCTTCTGGTATGAAGAAGGTTTCAGATGACGAAACCAAGAAGGATGATGTTGCTGAAGAGAAACAACCTTCAGAGCCAGTAGAGGAAGTAACTCAAGAAGAGCCAACTGTAGAGCCAGTAGAAGAAGTAGCTCAAGAAGAGCCAACATTAGAACCGGTAGAGGAAGTAGCTCAAGAAGAGCCAACTGTAGAGCCAGTAGAGGAAGCAGTTCAAGAAGAGCCAACTCAAGAGCCAGTAGAGGAAGAAGCTCAAGAAGAGCCAACTCAAGAACCAGTTGAAGAAGCAGCTCAAGAAGAGCCAACTCTAGAACCAGTAGAGGAAGCAGTTCAAGAAGAGTCAACTCAAGAACCAGTTGAAGAAGTAGCTCAAGAAGAGCCAACTCAAGAGCCAGTAGAGGAAGTAGCTCAAGAGGAGCCAGCTCAAGAACCAGTTGAAGAAGCAACTCAAGAAGAACCAAATGCAGAACCAACTGAAGAAGAACAAGCAGAAGAAACTGAAGAGGAAAAAGCAGCAAGAATTCGTGCAGAAAGAATTGCAGCTTTAAGAGCTCGTGCTAGAGCAAAGAAGGAAGAAGAGGCTAAGGCTGCAGAAACTCCTGCTGAAGAGCCAGTTAAGGAAGAAGCTCAAGAAGAACCTGCTGAAAAGCCTGTTGAAGAAACTCCTGCTGAAAAGCCAGTAGAGGAAACAACTCAAGAAGAACCTGCTGAAAAGCCTGTTGAAGAAGAACAAGTAGAAGAAACCGAAGAGGAGAAACCTGCAAAGAAACCTGTGAAGGAACCTACAAAGAAAGCTCCTAAGGCTACACCAAAACCTTCATCAAGCAAGGCAGCTCCAGTAAAGAAGCCATCTCTTGCTCAAAAGAGAAAAGAATCAGTTAACAGATTAAATGATCTATTGAAGTATATTGAGGAATAATCAGGAGGTAAGGAAAATGGCAAAGTTACAGAAAAACACAATTGATAAGAAAGAATTACTTGCTGATATTGAAAGAATCAAGAAGTCAAAGAATGCTTTAGAAATTGATGCTATAATGGCTAAATACGAAAAGGGATTAGCTGAAATGGATCGTAGAAATGCGAAGAAGGCAGAAGCTCAAACTGAGTCAAAGAAGCCAATCGTTAAGAAGGCAGAAGTGAAGAAGGCGGAAGCTCAAGATAAGCCAAAAACTGGTAGATACAATGGTAAGTATGAAGTATATCAGGCAGCTGATGGCTATGCATATCGCCTAAAGGCATCAAATGGTAAGGTTTTAGTAACATCTGAAATCTATACAACAAGAGATGGTATCCTAAAAGCTATTAACACAGTTAAAAAGAATGTTGAAGTTGGTGAATTACGTGTATTTTCGGATAAGAAGGGCAAATTCAAATTCAAGATGCTATCTAGTAATCGTAGAGTATTATTATTTTCTGCAAATTATGCAAAGGAAGCTAGTGCAAATCGTGCAGCAGAATCCTTCAAGAAGTTCGCATTAAAGGCAGATATTGTTGATGTTGAAATTAAGGATGATGATTTAGCATCTGCAACAAAGATTAAGATTACATCCACAGAGGATAAGACTGGCGGTAAATACGAAATTGAAGAATCTGATGGTGAATTTAGCTGGGATTTAAAGGCATCGAATGGTGAAATCTTGGTACAAATGGAAGGCTATACATCTAAGGCTAGCCTATTAGGCTCCATCGAAAAATTCAAGCAGTATGTAGAAGAAGGAACCTTCAAGTCTATTAAGGATAAGACAGGTCATTACCAATATAAGCTATATACTAAGTCGAATAGAGTTGTCGCAGTAGGTGAATCCTATAAGACTAAGACAAGCGCAATTTCTGCTGCAAATTCTGTAGTATCCTTCTACAAGCTTGCTGAGGTAGTTGATTTAAATCAACAGGCAAAGGCCGAGGCTAAGAAGGCTGAAAAGAAGTCTTCAAAGAAATAATAATAAATTTAAATGAGGATTTAGGGGGATTTTCCCCCTTTCTTCTTGTATAAAGTGAGGTATGTATGTTAGAAATTACACTTCCTGAAAAAATAATAAAAGGCGTTATATCCGGAAAAAAGGATAAGAATCAGAAAAATGAAAAGGTAAAGATAGATACGATTCTTATCAAAGATAAGCCGATACTTCAATTTGCTACATATACCGATAAGCAGGTATTTCATAAAAATGTAGAAGAATCTGAAGCAAAGGCCTTAATCATTTCCTTCTTGAATGATGAATTCAATAATCTAGAGCTTACGACAGAAGAATATATTTATAGCTATAGAGTTACACAAAAGGGTAAGGTTTTATCGAATAAAAGAAAAGCAAAGGAAGTATCCTTAGTTCCTATTTCACACAACAAAAAGAAAAACTATATCCTAGAAGATGGAACACTCGTTCCTGCATTAGTTGATCTAGATATTCAAATGCCTGATGGTAAGGTTACAAAGGCAGGGTATGATAAATTTAAACAAATTAATCGATTCCTAGAGATTATTGATGATTGTATTAAGGAAGAAAAGCATTTAAACATTATTGATTTTGGATGTGGAAAGAGCTATTTAACCTTTATTCTTTATTACTATTTTGTGAAAATAAAAAAGATGGATGTAAATATTACTGGCCTTGATTTAAAAGAGGATGTTATAGATCATTGCAATGAAATTGCAGATAAGTATGGCTATAGTAAATTAAAGTTTTATAAAGGGGATATCGCAAAATATAAGGAAAAGAATGATATTGATATGATCGTTACCTTACATGCTTGTGATACTGCCACGGATTATGCACTATATCATGCGATTACAATGAATGTAAAATATATTTTCTCTGTTCCATGCTGCCAGCATGAAATTAATTTAGAGCTAGACTCTAAGAATTTACATATTATAAACAAATTCGGTATTTTAAAAGATAGATTCTCAGCACTATTAACTGATGCAATTCGTGCAAATATCTTACAGTATTATGGCTATAAAACAAATGTAATGGAGTTTGTAGATTTTGAAAATTCGCCTAAGAATTTACTAATCCGTGCAGTAAAAACCAATAATTCTTTAAATCCTAAGATAAAGGAAGAGATTGATTCCATCCTGTTGGAATATAATATTTCCCAAAAATTATATAGTCTTTTGTTTACAAAAGAAGAACAGTAGCACCGGAGGAATTCGGTGCTTTCTCTTTCTGTTTCTTTTTGGGCAATTTGCACAAAAAAAAGCGGTCATTCTATTGACTATTAAATGTACAAATGATACAATGAGGTATATGAAAACGCTATTATGGGGAGTAGTGCGCCCTGAAATAGCAAAAATAATATTTTTGGTGAAAAATTACTTAGGTGTAAACATATGAACAAGAGTGTTTTGAAGTATATGGTCATCGATTTATTGGCACTAACGGTAATAGGATGTATCCTAGAAGGATTAGTATCAAGATTCATTGGCTTTTTACTAGATGCTGCACCTACGATTACATTTTCACTATTGATTGTCTTTATCGCTGTAGCTAGATGGAAGCTTTGGGGACTAATTCCTATCCCATTTCTAGTTATGTCTACGATACTCGGTGGTCATTTTAGTGAAATATCGTATTATGCAGCCTTTTATAGCTTTTCTAATTGGCAATTAATCCTATCTATGATGATTGGACTTCTGGCGATTGGATTAAATGTAATTTTATTTAGAAATCATAAAACAAACAAGATTTTAAAGAGTCCTTGGAAGATGCTTTTAATCTTGGTTGCAGATTATATTATCTACTGTGTGATCCAATTTATGTTCTATAGATTATTTACAACAGGCAATCTTACATCTGTTGCAAATATTCCATTCATCTATTATACAAAGGATGAAAGTGGAAATTCAGTAGAAAACATGAAGAATCTTGCTAACTATGCTGAATATGGCTTTATGTACAATTTATTTGGACTAGCTGTAGGAGTAGTTGGCTCATTAGTTCTTAGATCTCAAGGAGCTTTAAATAACGCTATTGAAAAGCTCATTGACGATAAAAAACAAAGAGAGGCCGAGCTCGAGTATATGAAATCATTCGGGAAATTTAATTTCAGTGACGAGAGTGAGGAAAAAACTCAAAATGATGAATCAAATAAAATAGAAGAAAAACAAGATTCGTCAGAGCAGTAGAAAAGGATGGTGTGTTTATGCAAAATGTAGTTGTTGAAACAAATCAAGACGTTGTTGATGAAGTCGAACGTACAAAATGGAAACGTACTTTACACGCCCTAGCTAGAGACTGGAGATTATATGTCCTTTTAATCCCAATGATCGCGTTTGTATTCTGCTTTAAATACTTACCGATTAAAGGCTTATTAACCGGCTTTAAGTGGGGTAACGATAACGATTTGGTTTACAATAGCCAATGGTGTGGTTTATATTGGTTTAACCAGATTTTCTTCGGTACTTCATCATCTATGTTCTGGAGAGCATTCCGTAATACTTTCGTAAATAGTATGTACGGTTTAATTATAGGATTCCCGATTCCTATTATTTTAGCGTTACTATTCAGTGAAATTAAGACTGGCTGGTATCGTAGCGTTGTTCAGGTATGTGCTTACTTACCTCACTTCGTATCTTTAACAGTAGTAACCACAATCATAAGCTTATGGTGTGAAGGTACTATTTCTGCTGGTGGTGGAACAGCCGCTGGTGGTTGGGTATACAACATGTGTAAGACTTTTGGTTGGTTAAATGTAACAAATGAAGCAGGAGAGGTTACGGTGCTTCAAGAGAGTATTCTAAGTTATCCAAGATATTTCAGACCAATATATCAGATTAGTGGTGTATGGCAGGATGCTGGTTATAACTCTATTGTATTCTTTGCAGCAATTCTAGCAATTTCTCCAACAAATTACGAGGCAGCTCGTATTGATGGTGCTTCAAAGATTCAGCAGATTCGCTATATTACATTCCCAGGCATGGCTCCTACATTAACGATCATGCTAATTATGCGAATCGGTCAAATTTTAAGTGTTGGATATGAGCAAATTATCCTATTGGTTGGTGATTATTCTAACGCATGGGAAACTGCAGACGTTGTATCTACATTCGTATATCGTATGTCAGGTCAGGCAGCAGGTGCTACAGGTTCAGAAGTAATTCAGCAATTGGGTATCGTAGCTGACTTATTCAACTCAATTTTAGCAATGTTCCTAGTATTAGGTGCTAATGCAATCAGTAGACGTGTATCCTCTACATCATTATTCTAATTGGAGGTATGGCGATGAAAAGATTAGACAAATCAGAAATAGTATTTAAGCTATTAGCTTATATCCTATTAACCATTTTTGCATTATGCTGTTTATATCCATTTATCTTCATATTAATGAACTCCATTTCTGCAAAGAATTTTGTAGATGCAGGCCAGGTAGTTATTGTTCCACTTGGATTCCAGCTTAACGCTTATGTTGATGTTTTTGAGAATAAACAGTTCTGGTTAGCATATTGTAATGCTTTCTATATTACAATTTATGGTACAGCAATCTCCATGTTAGTTGGTGTTTGCGGTGCTTATGCATTATCTAAGACAAGATTAGTATTCGGTAGAGGTTTTAACTTCTTATTAACTGTTACATTATGGTTTAGTGCAGGTATTATTCCTACATATCAAAATTATGTAATGTTCCGTGATGGCTTATTCAGTGGTAATGGCCGTGTATTCTTCATCTTTGCTTTAGGTGTTAATGCATTTAATATCATCCTTTTAAGAAACTATTTCCAGAGTGTACCTCAGGAAATCGAAGAAGCTGCTACAATCGATGGCGCAACAGAGTTCCAAATCTTGACTAGAGTTTATATCCCTATTTCCAAGTCCTCTATTGTTACAGTTGCAATGTTCTATGCTGTAGAATTCTGGAATGGATATTTATGGGCACAAATGCTATTAGGCGAAAAGGATTTACCTTTAACAGCATTTATTAAATTATATTTGGATAAGACAATTAAGAACATTGAGGAATCCGGTGGAGGCCAATTAAGCTATTCTACATATTCCTTAAGATACGCATTCATCGTATGCTCTATCGTTCCTGTTATCTTAATTTATCCAAAGATTCAAAAATATTTTGCTTCCGGCGTTAATGTCGGTGGTGTAAAGGAATAGGAGGAGTAATATGAAAAAGAAAGTATTGATTTCTTCAATTTCTGCTCTTGCTGTTCTAACACTTGCAAGCTGCGGTGAGGCTGTGAAGGAAGGAAGCTACCAGCAGGGCTCTGATGGAGCGTATGCATTAGTAGATTATTCCGAATCAGTAAATTATTCTGAATTAGATAATAAAGATGTAGATATCTATATCAATTATAATGGTGAATCCGGAATTACATTCCGTGGTACATCTTGGTTCAATTCCGTTGACGGAAAGACTTATACACAAGGCTCAATTCTTCCTACATGGTCAAGAATTGCTGACTTAACAAAGACAAATATTCGTGAAGCATCAGGTTATACAGCAACATCCATTGATAATGCTTATACATCTATTGCAACTGCAGGTTATAAGAGTGAGGTTGATTCTTCTAGAAGCATCGATTTATTCTATAACTCAACAGATAATCTAAAGAAGGCTGGTAATTCAGGTACATTAAAGGATTTATATCCTTATATCTATCCAGAAGGAGATGCTACAACAGCATCTACAACAAAGATGCCTAATCTATATGCTTACTTAAAGGATAACCCTTCCATTAAGCAATCTGTTACAGTAAGTGGTAAACATATTTACTATACACCATATCTTGATGGTGATAATGAAGTTGAAAATACATTCATCATGGATACAGAGATGGTATCTAAGGTATTAGCTTCCCTAGAGGTTGGTGATACAGGAAAGAAGAATGGTGGTACAAACCCTGATAAGAATGTATTACAAACTGGTGCTTATAAGTCATTTATTCAAACAGATACTGAAATAGTGGATGTTTATTATAATGGCGAGAAGAAGCCTTTTGAACTTAACTCCGCTGCAGGTAATATTATTGATAAGCAAAATCAGTTATTACAGGCAACAGATGGCTGTACAGGCAAGGATTTAGCAAATCAGCTATTTAATTATATTAAGACAAAATATGCTACATTATTTACGGCAAATGTATATAAGACTCCAGCAGACTTATATATTTCCGAATCCGCTGCATATAACACAGATGAATTAATTGCTTTAATGAGAGTAATTAAGGCTAACCCTGGTGTTATTACAGGTAGTGAGGATAATGAAGTAGAAGTATTCTTCCCAAGAGGAGAGATAGCTACTGCAATTGATAACATTTATGATTTAGCACAGCTTTGGGGTGTTCAGGGTGTTGATAGCGAAAATGGTAATTACTATTTTGCAGCGGATGGTACCTTAAACTCACTTGAAACTACATATGCTTCCTATGATGCATTAAATTATATTTCTGCTATTTATAATGAAGGCTTAATTCTAGATAATTTCTATGTATCTAGTGCAACACCTACATCTACTAGATTCTATGATCAATACTTCAAGAAGACTATGGAAAATCCTTCCTTTGGTTTCATGATGTATGATGATCCATCTATTGTAGCACAGGCTAATGATTCGGAATTCGCAAATACTCAAGGTATTCGTTCTGTATTACCTCCAAGAACTTATTGGTCAACAGAAAAGAATACGGCACAGCAGCATTTATACGATAAAAACGGAATTACAATCACTGAAGGAAAGAGCTTAGTTCGTTACTACGAATCGAATAGATCCCTACAGACTACATCTTGGTCAATTCCTGCTTCATCTGATAGTGTGGATGCAGCATTAAGAATTATGGATTTCATGTATTCTAATGTTGGCCAATTAATTCA
The DNA here is from genome assembly GCF_034179385.1 of Anaeroplasma sp. Classification (NCBI taxonomy): domain Bacteria; kingdom Bacillati; phylum Mycoplasmatota; class Mollicutes; order Anaeroplasmatales; family Anaeroplasmataceae; genus Anaeroplasma; species Anaeroplasma sp. The sequence continues at coordinate 11,906 of NZ_JAXFPY010000041.1, read as the reverse complement.
AAACTATGGTCCAGAAAACTACTGGATGGATAGTACACTTAATAGCAAGAAGGTATCTAATCAATTAGTAGCTGGTGAAGCAAATGCAATTATCAGTGATTATACAAGACTAGAGCTTGCATCTTCACAGCTTGATTTCTGGAGCTTCATGAGAGGCTACGTTGGAGCAACTCATGGCATCGGCTATGTTCGTCTAAAAGGATTAAATCTACAGGTTACAAATAAGTATGGACGTGTTGGTTTAACCAATATTAATAAGGCTATTGACGCTGGCGTATTAATGCATGCATTATCGAATGCAAAAAATACAGCAACAGCATCTAAATTCACTTGGAATCGTAGTGTTCCAACAGAATTCACAACATCAGTTACAGATACAAGTGGTGAATGGGATGGTATCACAGGCTTCTGGGCTACAAATAAGGTTAATAAGAATGAAGGTTGGGTAAACCTAGTTGTTACACCTTATACTGAAGCAACAGCTCAAAAGATTTCTGATGGTACAGATGAAACATTATTTGTAATTAAGACTGCTAAGAATGGTAGCAAGATTACTTATAAGGATGTGTTTAACCAGATGTCTGCAAGAAACAGCAAGTGCTTATGGTTATTAGCAAAATCCTTAGGTGATGCATGTGTCCCTGGATACATTAACCAGAAATAAACTGCAAATAATATCGGAGGTTAAAAATGAAAAAATTATTAAAACATATGAAACTCATTCATTTAATATTTCTGATCTTAGGTGGAGCAGTAATTATTTCTGCGTTACCATTTAAAACACAGTATAATACGATTTATGTAAATGTCGACGCTACAGGTATTGAAAATGCCTCTAGCGAAATGACAAATGCTATAAATCAGGATCAGAAATTATTATATGATTATTATAATTTGATTGGAGATAACTTCGACAATCATAAAACATTAGTTTATGATTTCCAAAATTCTTTGAATGTCGTAAACAGCCTAATCCTATGGTTTGGAATTGTTCTTGTAATTGCTGCATTAGTACTATTCTTATTCCAAAACCATAAGAGAAAGATTTATTATGGTACAAATGTCCTTATGAGTGTTGTTGCAACACTTGCAACAGTCGTATTCGGAGTAATTGTTTTAGTTCAATTACTTGGTGCAATGGGCACTCTAGGCGCAAATCTAGAATTATTTAATTCTGTTGCAGTACTTCAAAATTCCGATTTGAGAACAACCGCATACCAAGCTGCAGAAGCAGCAGGTGCAGCTGGAGCTAAGGATGCCTTAGCAAGCTACTTCTATGTTACAAGCACAACACTTGTATTCTATATGATTGGAATTATTGTTGTAATTGTATATTCCTTATTCATGTTAATCTTAACATTCTCTAAGTTTAAGAGAACTAAGGAAAGAAGACAAGAAATTTTAAGTAAGGCGGTAGAGAATAATGATTAATGAACTAGAAAAGAAATCATCATTTAATGCGATGTCCGATTTGGAAATCACAAAGAATTCTATCGAAATGCTTAGATATAGAAACAACCGTTTAGCTTATGCCTTAGGCTTAAGTGGTGTAGCCTTAAGCTTACTTGCAGCGTTTGTTTGTATGAATAGTATGAATCCTGAAAATTTCCAGGTCATCTTCAAAATTATTTTAAATGTATTTATTTTGTTATTTGGATTCCTATGCTGCGAAAAAGCTAAGACTTATCAAGTAAGAGGTTCCTTTTACTTAATTGGTTTAGGTGTTATTTGTTTCTTCCGTATCCTATGGATTCCTCTACAGCTAATGACAAACTATAGTGCATATCTAGCAGCTAAGGCTGCTGATGATGTTGAGGCTATGAATAATGCTTCAAAATTCTTAGGTGCAACTATTATTAACAGCGACGGTCAGGTGAACTGGTTACCAGCTGATGGTACAACAAGAGGATTAATCGCAATTATCCTATTAGTATTAGCAGGTATCTTAATGATCGCCGGTGGTATAATTGGCTTCTTAAAGGCAAAGAAATTAACAGCATACTTAAACAGCTTAAAGGAAACAAAGTAAGGGAGGAATCGAAAAATGGCACAAGAAGTTATTTTAAAGGACGTCAACAAGGTTTATCCAAATGGCTTCCATGCAGTATATGATTTTAATATCGAAATCCAGAAAGGCGAATTCATCGTACTATGTGGTCCTTCTGGATGTGGTAAATCCACAACATTACGTATGATTGCTGGTTTAGAGGAAATCTCTTCCGGTGAATTAATTATTAACAATAAGAAGGTTAACAATGTAGCTCCTGCAGATAGAGATATCGCGATGGTATTCCAAAATTATGCATTATATGCACATATGACAGTTTACCATAACATGGCATTCTCATTAACAATTCGTAAGATTGACCCAGTTGAAATTCATGCAAGAGTTATGAAGGCAGCAGATATCTTAGGCTTAATTCCATACTTAAATAGAAAGCCTAAGCAGCTATCTGGTGGACAGCGTCAAAGAGTTGCTTTAGGTAGAGCAATTGTTCGTAACCCTATCGTATTCTTACTAGATGAGCCTCTATCTAACCTAGATGCTAAGCTAAGAGGATCAATGAGAAAGGAATTAATGCAGTTACATGAAAGATTAAATACTACATTTATCTATGTAACACATGACCAGGTTGAAGCTTTAACACTTGCAACAAGAATTGTTGTTATGAAGGATGGTTATGTAAAGCAGATTGCAACTCCTAAGGAAATGTTTGATAAGCCTGAGGATCTATTCGTTGCAGGATTTATTGGAACTCCACCAATGAATATCATTGATGGTACAATTGACCCAGCTTTAGAGTATTTCACTCATGATGCAACAGGTGTACAGCTAAAGCTTACTGAGCATCAAAGCGAAATCTTAGGTTCTTATGCAGGCAAGCAGGTTAAGTTCGGTATTCGTCCTGAATATGTATATATCGATGAAAAGAGCCTTGCTAAATTCAAGGATTCTACCGTTCATATGAGTATTGATTATACAGAATATTTAGGCGCATATAATCTAATTTATGCTAAATTTGGTGAAGATCAATTCATAGGTAAGGTAACTGAAAGAAACCAAATTGAAGTAACTGAGGCTGATTTTGCTCTTGATATGGAGAAGGCTCATTTCTTCGACGTAGAAACAACAAAGAGAATTCGATAAGGAGGTACCTCATGGATCAAAGTAGATATGAACAGGTCCCAAAGAAGGAAGGAAAGGCTGCAAAAGCTTTTAAGAACTTCGGTAAGTACCTTAAAACAGTTGGTCTTAGCATTATAGAAAGCTTTAAGTATAATCGTATGAAGCTTCCTGCATTCATGCTAGGAATCGGAGGAATCCTTATTGGTTTATTCCTATCCGTACACGCTGCAACTATTAAGCAGCTAACCTATACTTATTCTTATGTCACAACAGAATCAGGAGAATTAGTAAAATATACAGCTATGCTACCTGGTATGCCTTATGACTATACAGGTATTGTAATCTTTATTTTAATGCTACTTGGTATTTTAAATATCTTTATTGCACTTGCATTCAATAGTAAGCAGAACAAGGGGTCTGTAGTTTCTGCAACCATCATTACATTAGTTATGATTGGTTTAACTATCGCATATGTATATGCAGTAACATATTTCAAGACATATCATGATACTGGTATTGAAGTAAATGGTACATTATACAGGCTTGAAATTGCTGGTGGTGGATATGAATCTAACTTCCTAAGCAATTACATGGGCTCTATGATTGTACTATTCATCGCTGATGGATTATCCATACTTGCATGCGTTTTAGGTTTCATTCACTATAACCGTGCATACGAGAAGGGCGACGACAGATAAGATGAAGAAAAATAGAACAGAAGAAAGGGAAGAAATCGACGAATATGGCGATATGGAGCCATATCAAGTCGACAAATTATCTAAGATTCCATCTGGATTAATTATTACCTTTATGAAGTTCTGGGCAGCTGCGGCTGCCGTTTTCTTCATATTGATTGGCGGCTTAGATTTAGGTATCGATTTTTCTAAGGAGACAACGGATATCTATGAGGATTATGCGATTACCATTCGTGCAATCGTATTAGTATCCTTATTCCTTGCTATCCTTTTAAATTATGGTATTAAGCACATAGCTCATTTAATGAACAATAGAAGAAATAATACACATAAATGGATGGTATTAAATCTTAAAGGGTTCTTAGGCTTTTTAGCATATTTTCTATATTCTATAGTTACTATGACAATTATGTTCTTTATTGTATTGCTATTTAGCTATTATAGGCTTGTTCCGTCCTTTATGGATAATGGAGGAATTGGTATTGAACCATTCTCCTATGGACTTGGCTTTATTTTAGTTGATGGAGTTTTCCTAGTAGCTAAGAATTATATTGTTAAGCTATATCAATATTTAAAGTATAAAAAGCAAATTCAAATGGCTTAGATTACGAGGGCAAAATGCCCTCTTTTCATTTTTAAAAAAATTAATGTATACATTAAAAAAACGTTTTCTATAATCGTTTAAAGTGTATGTTTTCGTGTTATAATAAATTGATATGTTAAATTTATTGAGAAAGGATTAAAAATGTATGAAAATATCAATTGGTTGTGATCACTCTGCTTTAGAGCTTAAGGATAGTGTTATCGCTCATCTTAAGGAATTAGGCCATGAGGTTATTGACCGTGGTACCTTTACAAAGGATTCTTGCGATTATACGGATTATGGTTATATGGTTGCAAAGGATATCAAGGATAAGGTAGCCGATAGAGGAATCGTCATTTGCTTTACAGGAATTGGTATGTCTATCATTGCGAATAAGGTTAAGGGTGTAAGATGTGCCCTAGTTCATGATAAGGATGCTGCCTTACTTACAAGATTACATAACGATTCCAATTGCTTAGCCCTATCTGCAAAATATACTGGTAAGGTATATGCAAATGAAATTGTAGATGTTTGGCTAGATACGGAATTCTCTTTTAATGAAAGACACGAAAGAAGAATTCAAAAGATAGCAAAATACGAGGAGGAATTCTAGGTATGAACATTACAATTTTGAACCACTCTTTAATTAAACATAAGCTAACAAATATTCGTAAGACAGAAACGAATACAAAGGATTTCTATCAAAATGTAAATGAGATTGCAGGACTTATGGCTTATGAAATCTCTAGAGATTTCCCACTTAAGCCTGTAGAGATTACAACTCCAATTTGTAAGAGTATCCAATATGAGCTTGCAAATGATGTTGTGATTGTACCTATACTTCGTGCAGGCTTAGGTATGGTAGATGGAATTAGAAGTATGATTCCGACAGCTAAGGTTGGCTTCATTGGCTTATTTAGAGATGAGACAACCCTAGAGCCTCATGAGTATTATGCGAAATTCCCAGATACAATTAAGGATTCTATTGTATTATTAGTTGACCCAATGCTTGCAACAGGTGGTAGCGCAAGTGCGGCTATCACTATGCTAAAGAAAAGAGGCTGCAAGGATATCCGTTATGTAGGATTAGTTGGAGCACCCGAGGGTGTAAAGACATTGCAAAAGGATCATCCAGATGTACCTATTTATCTTGCATCATTAGATGAAAAACTAAATGAGAAGGGATATATAGTGCCAGGCCTTGGAGATTGTGGGGACCGCTTATTCGGGACAAGATAGTGAAACTTGGCAAGGCAGCTAAAACCTATACTTTAGCAACACAAGGAATATTTTCTATGGGGATTCTTACCATCTTAGGATTTGTTATTGGTTGGTTTATCAATAAGGATTCCCCATGGCCTATCATACTTGCTATCGTTGGCTTGATATTTGGCTTATTTTCCTTTATTACTTATCTTTTGTATCTTCTTAAAGAGGAAGAAAAAGAAAAGAAAAAAGAGGATTTAGATGGAAAAGAAGAATAGATTATATTTTTATAGTATTATCCTTTTATTCCTTGTTCTTGTAAGTACCGTATTGGGTATATTTCATTTATATTGGTGGTATTACCCAATAGGTGTTGTTATGGGGTTAATTACACATCTTCTTATGGTGATACAAAATAGAAGATTCTATAGAATTCAAATGAATGATGTAGAAAAGGTTCTATTTCATCCTAAGAAGGATTCGTTTTTGTGGTATGGTCTTAGAATACTTGTTATTCTTCTATTTTTAGCTATAGTTTTTATCTTAGCTTATAACTTTCATAAAGATCGCCTACTTGAGACTACATTGATGGTATTAGGTGGCTTTATGACAGTTAAGGTTGTATTTATTATAATTTTAATCATTTTTAAGGAAGGAAGGTGAGATTTTGGATTGGAGTTCGCTTAGCACATATTGGCAAAATATGAATGGGCCTATTCAAGCAACACTATTGATTACAGGTGGCTTAATCCTATTTTTCCTAATTCTATTCTTCGTGTTAAAGAAAGTAGATCCACTGAAGAAAACACCCTTATGGCTCGTACCTTTTTTATGGATTGTTGATTTAATCAACGGCTTCGTAAAGGATAGTATAGGTATTAGGTGGAAAAGCTATGCACCATGGTTTTTAACCCTGACAATCTTTATATTCTTTGCGAATATATCCTCTGTTTATTTATTAGATAACCCAACAAGCTATGTTGTTGTTACCTTTGCGCTTGCACTTACAACATTCTTTGTAATTCAAGCATCTGGTATAGCATCGAATGGTATAGGGGGATATTTAAAGAGCTTTTTAGATCCAAATCCTGTAATGCTACCGATGAATATCGTATCGGAATTTACTTTACCGATATCCTTATCCTTACGTTTATTTGGTAATGTCATTTCAGGTACAGCTATTTCAATATTGATAAAGAAATTGCTCCAATATTGGGCAATACCAATTATGCCATTTATCAATTTACTATTTGATATTGCGTTTGGATTAATCCAAGTTGCAGTATTCGTAATTCTATCGATTATCTTTACATCTATGAAGATTAAGGATGAAGAAAAAATATATTCAAAATAATTTAAAAGGAGAAAAATAATTATGAATTTATTAACAGTTTTAACGAACATTTTCACTGCTTTAATCGAGGTTGGTGACGGTTTAAAATACATCGGTGCAGGCTTAGCTGTATTTACAGGTTTTGCTGCAGCTATCGGTGAAGGTAATGTTGCTGCACACGCAGTAGATGCAATGGCACGTCAGCCTGAAATGGCAGGTAATATTCGTACAACCATGTTAATTGGTCAGGCAGTATCTGAGACTACTGGTCTATATGGTTTAATTATCGCCATTCTAATTGTATTCGCATAATAATAAAAAGAAAGGAAGCTACAGTGTAGCTAAGGCATAAAGATATGATAGATATGCAACCAGCTATTGACGCTATTAATGCGGCAATAAAAGAAGGCCTTGGCCCTATTTTCTTGATTTCAAATCCTGAGGAATTACTTAAGGCTTTGCCTTCAGAGCTTATGGATTTAGTTGTTCAGCTTTGTGCCACACTAATTTTATTTATTGCAGTCCGTTTCTTGTTTTGGAAGCCAATTACAAATATATTAGAGGCTAGAAGAAGTGCCATCGATAAAGAGCTTGAGGATGCTAAAATTGCTAAGGAAAATGCGGTTTTAGTTGAACAGGATATGAAAGATGAGCTTTCTAAGGCTAAGAATCATATAAAGGAAATGCTCGATCAGGCAGAAAAGGAAGCTAATATAAGAAGAGATGAAATTATTAATTCTGCTAAGGAAGAAGCCAAAAGGAGAATGGATAATTTATCTATGGAGCTTGAACAAGAAAAGAAGAATATGGAAGATAGCATCAAAAAGGAAATCGTTGATATTGCATTTCAGGCAGCAGAAAAGATTGTTGCAAGAGAAATTGATCAGGATAAGTATTTAGATGTTGTTACAGATATTCTTAAAGGAGGCTGCTAGTAGTGGTAGAAAGTGAATACGCAAAGGCAGTTTTTGATTTAGCTAAGGAAGAGAATAAAATCGAAGTATTTACAAATTGCTTTAATGCAGTCATAGACACGAAAACTAAGGAATTTAGTGATATTTTAGTTTCACCCTTTATTCATAAGGAGGAAAAGAAAAGAATCCTTAGTAAGGTATATCATTCCTTAGATGAAACATTTCTTCATTTCTTATATGTATTAATCGATCATAATCGTTTTGATAAGGTAAATGATATTTATAAGGAATATGAAAAGCTTGTTTTAAAGGATAATAATATTCTAAGAGTTAAGCTAATCTCTATAGATCTGATTAAGCCAAAAAGATTAAAGGAATTTGAGGAAACTCTTCTGAATAAATATCCGAATATGAAAATTGAAATTATAAATGAAATTAATCCAAATCTTATTGGTGGTGTACAAATTCTTATGGACGATGCATCCATTGATGCATCCATAAAGGGTACATTAGATAAGATTAGAGGATCACTATAGGAGGGAAGCATGGCAAATATTAATTTATCTGAAATATCTGGCCTTATTAAAGAGCAAATTAAGGCTTATAAAGAAGATATTGCAACAGAAAATGTTGGACATGTTGTTAAAGTAGGCGATGGTATTGCCATAGTTCATGGACTTGACAAGGCTATGGCCTCAGAGCTTTTAGTTTTCCCTAATGACGTATATGGTATGGTTCAAAACCTTGAGGAGGATTGTGTAGGTGTAATCCTACTTGGTGAATGCTCTAAGGTTAAGGAAGGCGATTTAGTTAAGTGTACTGGTAGAATTTTGGAGGTGCCTGTAGGTGATGACTTCATTGGAAGAGTTATCAACCCACTTGGTGAGCCTATTGATGGACTTGGACCAATTCAGGCAAATGGTTCTCGTCCAATCGAAATGAAGGCTACTGGTGTAATGGATCGTCAAAGTGTATGCGAGCCACTACAAACGGGTATTAAGGTTTTGGATGCGTTAGTTCCTATTGGAAGAGGACAGCGTGAGCTTATTATCGGTGATCGTCAGACAGGCAAAACATCAATTGCAGTTGATACCATTTTGAATCAAAAGGATCAGAATGTTATTTGTATTTATGTAGCTATTGGTCAAAAGGAATCTACCGTTTCCAATGTTTATGAAACATTAAAGGACAATGATGCAATGAAATATTCTATTATCGTTTCTGCATCTGCATCCAATCCAGCTCCAATGCTATATTTAGCACCATATTCTGGTGTAACCTTAGCAGAATATTTTATGTTCTCGGGTAAGGATGTATTAATCGTTTATGATGACCTATCTAAGCATGCCGTTGCATATAGAGAGATGTCATTATTATTACATAGACCACCAGGAAGAGAAGCCTTCCCAGGTGATGTATTCTATCTACATTCTAGATTACTTGAGCGTGCAGCAAAATTAAACGATGAGCTTGGCGGAGGTTCTATTACAGCACTTCCTATTATTGAAACCCAGGCTGGTGATATTTCTGCATATATTCCAACGAATGTAATTTCTATTACCGATGGACAAATCTTCTTACAAAGCGATTACTTCTATAAGGGTATTCGTCCAGCAATTAATGCAGGTTTATCTGTTTCTCGTGTTGGTGGTGCGGCTCAAACGAAGGCCGTAAAGAAGGTATCTGGTACACTAAGACTAGATTTAGCATCCTACCATGAGCTTGAATCCTTTACTCAGTTTGGCTCAGATCTAGATGCAGTAACTAAGGCTAAGCTCGATAGAGGTAAGAGAACACAAGAGATATTAAAACAGGATTTACATAAGACTCTAAATATGGAAGAAGAGGCAATGATTTTATATGCATTAACGCATGGCTTCTTAGATAATATTCCTGTTGAGGCTTTAGCAAAATATGAGGAATCCTTATATATTGATATGAAAACATCCGATGATGGTAAGAAGCTTGTTGAAACATTACGTTTAACAAAGACATTACCAGATTCAGCCAAGATGGATGCATATTTAACTGAATTTAACAAAAAGTTTATGTAGGAGGGGCTTATGGCAAACTCCTTACGTCAAGTAAAAATTAGAATCAATTCTACAAAGAGTACAGCCCAAATCACAAAAGCGATGTATACAGTATCTCAATCTAAGGTAAAGCGTGCTGAAAAGACCTATAAGGCCTACAAGGACTTTATGAAAAGAATCCAAGATACAGTATCTCAAATTGTGGAAAAGGCAGGTGGAGAATATCAGCATCCATTACTTTTAGGAAGAGATATTAAGAAAACGGCTTATTTCATCATCACTTCGGATAGAGGCCTTGCAGGTGCATATAATTCCTCTATTGAAAAAGCTTTAACGGAAAAGATTAAGGAAAATCATAAATCCAAGGATGAATTTATTACTGCAGCTATCGGTAAAAAGGGCCATTTCTATTTAAAAAAGATGGGATATCCTATGCTTGAGGAAAATCCTACCTATGTCAGAGATGATGTATTATTTGTAGATATTGCTCCATTAGCTAAAAAGTTTGTGGAGGCATATTTAAATAAAGAAATTGATAAGCTAGTTATTGTATATAATCATTACGTAAATAGCTTAACTCAAGAAGTAACCTTTGAGGAGCTACTTCCAATTAAGAAGATTGAGGGTAGCCATCAACAAACTGACTTTGTATATGAAACTGGAATCGAAAAAACATTGGATTTATTACTTCCAATGTATTTAGAGGATATGATCTATGGTATTATTCTAGATGCTAAAACAGCAGAGCATTCTGCTAGAATGAATTCTATGAAGAGTGCTACAGATAATGCAGAGGAGATTATTGCAAAGCTTCAGCTATTATATAATAGAGCACGTCAAAGTGTCGTTACAAACGAATTAATTGATATTATTGGCGGTGCGAATGCGATAGGAGGCGACGATTAATGAAAGGACATATCGTTGAGGTTAAGGGCCCCGTTGTCGATTGTTTATTCGAAGAGGGATGCTTACCTAGTATTAACGAAGCATTAACGATTGATGTTAATAAAGAAGAGAACAATGGCATTGGAATTCATTTAACTATTGAAGTCGCTCTACATATTGGTAATAACAAGGTAAGATGTATCGCAATGGATTCTACCGATGGACTTCGTCGTGGGATGGAGGTCATTGCGACAGGAGGTGCAATTTCTGTTCCTGTAGGTGAGGCAACACTTGGAAGAGTATTTAATGTTTTAGGTGAGCCTATTGACCACAAGGGTGAAATTGATAAAGAAGTACCTCGTATGCCAATTCATAGAGAGGCACCAAAGCTAGATGAATTATCCAGCAATGTTGAAATTTTTGAAACAGGTATTAAGGTTATTGACCTTTTAGCTCCATATATTAAGGGTGGTAAAATTGGTTTATTCGGTGGTGCCGGTGTTGGTAAAACCGTATTAATCCAAGAGTTAATTCACAATGTTGCGCAGGAGCATGGTGGTATTTCCGTATTCTCTGGTGTAGGTGAGCGTACGAGAGAGGGTAATGATCTATATCATGAAATGACAGAGTCTGGAGTTATTTCAAAAACTGCCATGGTCTTTGGACAAATGAATGAACCACCAGGAGCTCGTATGAGAGTTGCCTTAACTGGTTTAACAATGGCAGAGCATTTTAGAGATGAAGCACATCAGGATGTATTATTATTCATTGATAATATCTTCCGTTTCACTCAGGCAGGCTCTGAGGTTTCTGCCTTACTTGGTAGAGTACCTAGTGCCGTAGGTTACCAGCCAACCCTAGCTACAGAAATGGGTAAGCTTCAAGAGCGTATTACTTCAACAAAGAATGGATCTATTACCTCCATTCAGGCAGTATACGTTCCTGCAGATGACTACACAGACCCAGCTCCAGCAACAACCTTCACACACCTAGATGCAACAACAAACCTATCTAGAAAACTTGCAGAGGAGGGTATTTACCCTGCCGTAGATCCACTAGCATCTACATCAAGAGCACTTCAGCCATCCATTGTTGGACAGGAGCACTATGATGTTGCAAGAAGAGTTCAG
>NZ_JAXFPY010000027.1:0-24597 GCF_034179385.1 Anaeroplasma sp. | reverse complement strand
GTATCATCCTTTTATGATAATGATGAAATAGGAAAGGATAAAATTAGGAGTGGAAAAAGAATTCAAAGAGGATTATATAAAAGAAAAGACGGCACAATAATCAACGCTGATATAAATGCCGCCTTAAATATGATTAATAAGTATAAATGTAACTCAAATGATACTTTAATAAAGTATTTGATGAGTAGAGGTCTAACAATACCATATAGAGTATATGTAAATATGTAGAAATATATAATTATATATAAATTCGTTAAAATATGAGTTTACTCATAGAGTGAATTTTTATTCACTTTTGTTCATTGAATTCCTTTGCAATTTTTGATACTAAGCTATTATCTACTTGACCTTGGTAATTTGCTTTAAAATGCTTCATTACCGATGGAATCTTCTTATCCTCTAAGGATGCAATAATTGCTCTAATTTCATCTTCGGATAATTGTTTTGGTAAATACTTATTTAAAAGCTCCATTTGAGCCTTTAATATCTCTACCTTTTCCGCTCTTTCAGCCTTTTCAAAGGCTATCTTTTCTTCTTCAAGCTCTTTAATCGTCTTTTGAATAATTCTTAATGCCTCAGGATCAGGAAGCTTACGGTCTGGATATCCCTTATCTATTGCCTCATTCTTACATTTGCCAAAGACTAAGGATACAATTTCATGAGCTACCTTATCATGATTCTTCATAGTTTCAATGTTTGCTTTTTGTAAATCTTCAAATATCATATTATCATCTTCTTTCTTATGATATTTTAGCATTTTTATAATGCTTATTCAACACCCTTCAAGGCATCTGTCCTATGGATACCTTATACTTAAAGCCCAAAAACTTTAGTATTGCAAGATTCTATTCCTCAACATAACTCATAATATCTTCATTCAAAAAAATAGGATAAAGACAATCCTATTTTGTGAGTTCAATTAAATTATGTATGATTCTATCGGGATCTACATCTATATCCACTTCATCATTTTTAAAGAATATCCCCTTAATATTTGCATTTTTTGCACATAATATATCTAATGGTCTATCCCCAATATAATATACATCCTCTTTATTCAAATTATATTTTTGAAGGAGATAATAGATGGCCTCAGGATCTGGCTTTCTATTAAAATGATTTTGGTTCGTTATGACCTCCATAAAGAATTTATCTATCCCTAAATTCTTTAATATGGTATGTGTAGATGCGCCTTTATGGGTATAAATAAAATTCATATTTCCATGAAGATATAAATATTTTAATGTTTCATAGGCATTATCCATTAAGGTAACCTTCATTTGTGTTTTTATGCGGCATTCCTGATATTTTTCTATAACCTTAGGTAAATCTATTTTGTAAGTAATAGATATTTCATCTAAGAATTCATGAACGCTTTTTTCTATTATATATTTATAGACAGCTTCTTTTTTCTTTTCTATATGAAAATAATTTAATACATCCATGATGGATTCTAAAATACCGTCATAGGAATCAATTAATGTACCATCCAAATCCCAAATATAAACCATAATTACCACCAGATAAATTTATTCAAAAAAAGACATATAAAAAAAGGCTTTGAAGCCTTTTATGAATTATTTTTTGAGAATAATAAGAATATTCTTAAAATATAGATATAAATATAAATTAAGGAAATTTCAATACCTAAAGCTACGCTCCACTCAGCATTCTTTCTAGTGCCAAGCTTTACAACAGCCTCTGCTTCATTAAAATTAAATGCTAATGTGATTATACCATAAATTAAAAATGCACCTTGAATTAAGAAATATATAGGTGTAACTGACTCACCATGAATCAAACCATAAATCAAATCAAATCCAACAAGACCAATAGTTGCAAATAATAATCCTAATAAAACAATATATAATAATCCTATTTTTCTAAAGAAGCCTAAGGAATATAAAACAAGCATAATTGTAAATGCAACAAGTGTTGCAGTAACCGCAAGCGTACCAGCGCTTGGGAAAAAGCTATTTACAATGGCTGTAATAACGCCTAGGAATAATCCTTCCGATAGAGAATATATGAAGGAGCATACCATTGCAGCTCGATCCGATATTCTACCAACAAATGCACATACAAATCCAGCAATGACAGATAGAGCTAATAAAGTGTAAAAGCCTGAAGGATTATTTTCTAATATGCTAGGTAAATAGAACATCGTTCCTACTGAAACCGCAATCGTTACAGCAAGAAGGATAATTGATTTTATTGCTATTCCCTTATAGGTTGCACAATCGGCTTGATCTAAATATGCTTCATTTGTATTTATATAAGAATAATATCCTGAATCTCTCATTAGAATACCTCCTTTATTCTTCTTTATTATATAAAAAAACACTAATAAAAAAAAGGCGTTTCATGTGATTAACACAAAATCACACAAACGCCATAATTTTATAGTAAAGCAAATAAGCCTTCTTCTTTAATTGGGTCTTCCTCTGGAAGATCATCAAAATAATGCATTACATCAAATTCATCATATAGAGTTTGAGATAATCTTGTTCTTCTTAGAACATCCTTTTTGGATGTGAAGGCCTTTTGATTTCTCTTTTCTACAATATCGATTGCAATGGCCTCACCTAAGGAGTCTACCGCACTAAATGGGATTCTTAAATCCTTACCCTCTGGTTCAAAGATAGAGGCACTAGATTTTAAAATAGATACAGGCAAGAAATTAATTTTTCTTGCGACACACTCAAGCGCAACCTGAAGTGCAGTATATTTATCATCATCCGTTGCGGTTCTTCCACTCTTACTCATAATTTCATCCATCGCTGCACGAATGGCCATTTTACCACCTAAATATGCATGAACCACATGGTTTTTTGCACGCTTTGAGAACCAAGCACTATAGAATAGCGTAGGTGCATATACCTTAAACCAAGCAATTCTTAAGCTCATCATACAGTACGCTGTTGCGTGGGCCTTAGGGAACATATATTCAATCTTATCACAGCTCCAAATATACCATTCTGGTACATTATGCTCTCTCATATATTTTTGGTATTCCAACCATCCAGCCATATCGCTCGTCTTCTTATTCTTACGAACGAATTCCATAATCTTAAAGGATTTTAATGGATCAAGACCCATCTGCATCAATTGAACCATGATATCGTCACGACAACCAATTAAATCCTTAAATTTTAATGCACCAAATTCTGTAGTACCCTTAATAAGCTCTTGGGCATTATTATTCCATACGTTTGTACCATGGGATAGACCAGAAATCTTTACAAGCTCGGCGAAGGTTGATGGTAAGGTTTCTATTAGCATACCACGAACGAAGTTTGTACCAAGCTCAGGGACTGCAAAGGATGCAACCTTAGAATCAATATCCTCAGGGGTTACACCAATGACACTTGGGTCATAGAATAGACGATATAGGTTTTTATCATCAATTGGAATATCCTGTGGCTTCGTAAATGGGAAATCCTCTTGATGCTCTTTCACATAATCCATGAAGTATTTAATTAATGTTGGATCATCGTGACCTAGGATATCGAATTTTAATAAATTCTGTTCAAAGGAGTGATAATCGAAATGTGTCGTTCTCCATGGGTTTTCAATGTTATCTGCAGGGAATTGTACTGGAGTTACATCAAATATATCGACATGATGTGGTACAACAACGATTCCACCTGGATGTTGTCCTGTAGATCTTTTAACACCAATTAAATAAGAGCCTACACGGTCCATTTCACAATCTCTCATCTCAATTTTTTGTCTTTCACAGAAGCCCTTAACATAGCCATAAGCATTCCTATCCGCAATAGTTGCTACTGTACCTGCGCGGAACGCATTTTCAGGGCCGAATACGGTTCTTACATATTCATGGGCCTGGGCTTGATATTCTCCTGAGAAATTTAAATCGATATCTGGTGTTTTATCACCATTAAAGCCTAAGAAGGTTTCAAATGGGATATCATGACCATCCTTAGATAAAGGTGCACCGCATACAGGACATATTGCATCATCTAGGTCATATCCTGAATCCACCTTTTGTAAAGCCTCCTGGAATGGCTTTTCTAAATCCGTAAGTCCAAATTCTTCAATTTCATCCTTTCTCATTTTAAATGTATGGAAGTGACACTTCTTACATCTATAATGAGGTGCAAGTGGATTAATTTCAGAAATATTCATCATCGTTGCAACTAAGCTTGAACCAACGGATCCTCTAGATCCTACTAGATATCCATCCTCTAGAGATTTTTTTACCATTAAATGACAAATATAATAAATAGATGCATACCCATTAGAAATAATGCAATGAAGCTCGTGATCTAATCTCTTTTTAACAATTGGATGAGGATTCTCTCCATATAGCTCCTTACATGTTTCATTTACAATTCTTCTTGTTTCTGCCTCAATCGATTCAACATGTAAGAAATTATTCTTAAATTCATCATCCCTTGGAGCATACATTTCCTTATGGAAGGCAGGCCATTTTTCAATGGAATCTGCGATTAAATTTGTATTGGTTACAACAATTTCATAAGCTAAATCCTTACCTAAGAAGGCAAATTCCTCAAGCATTTCATTCGTTGTACGAAGATGCATTTCTGGAGTTGAATGATTCATAAACGCTCTTTTCAGTGGGTGAACTCCACCACCAATTTGAGGCACCTCAATTAGTATATCTCTATATCTTTTTAATCTAGGTCTTAGGTAATGACAATCACTTGTTGCAACAACGATTTTCCCCATTTCCTTAGAGATACGAATAATCTTTTGAATAACCTCTTTGATTCTTGTATCAGGATCTGGGAATTCTACATAATATTGCTTATAGGCTAAAGGTGGCTGAACTTCGATATAATCATAGTAGGAAATAGCTTCCCTTAGCTCCTCTTCACTTCTATTTAAAGCCATTTCAAAGACCTTACCATTCGCACATCCACTCGATAATAAAATACCCTCTCTATGGCTTTCAATAACGCTCTTTAAAACTCTAGCCTCATTTTCCCACATATGGTTTGTCATAGCATCCGATAGAATCTTAAACATATTCTTATAGCCTAAAGGCGTCTTAGCGATAAGAACAATATGATATGGAATGACATATCTAAAATGTATATTCGGGTCAATTGTAGAATTGATATCCTTATAATTTTCAATTTTCTTGTTATATAAATCCTGAAGCATTTGAATGAAGCATAATGCGGTTACTCTCGTATCATCTGTTGCTCTATGGTGATGCTCTTGCTTTACCTTAAAGTATTTACACATGAACTTTAAACCGAAGCCCTTAACCTCATCATGATATCCTACACGGAATAGATTCAAAGAATCGATTACTGGAAAATCAATAGCTTCTATCCCAAGCCTCTTCATATCTCTATAAATCATACCAACATCGAATTTTGCATTGTGGGCAACTAAAATTGTATCCTTACAAAATTCCAAGAATTCAGGTAATACGATATCTATTGTTTTAGCATCCTTAACCATATCATCTGTGATAGAGGTTAATTCTGTAATCTTTTCTGGAATATGCATTAAAGGATTAATAAATACCTCATAAGAATCGACAATAGTGCCTCCTCTTACCTTGTGCGCTGCAATTTCAATGATTTCATCATAGCTTTGCGATAAACCTGTTGTTTCAATATCGAATACAACATAAGTTGCATCCCTTAAAGGAATATCCTTTTCATTAAATGTAATGAAATATTGATCATCCTCTACTAAGGATAATTCTGTACCATAAATAGGCTTAAAATCTGGCATTTTTTCAATCGCATGATCGACATCCGGTATAGCATAACAGCCATTATGATCTGTAAATGCCATAGATTTCCAACCCCATTTATTCACTAATTCAATATAATCCTTAGCATCCGTAATACCATCCATATTACTCATTTTCGTATGGCAATGTAATTCAACTCTCTTTACAGGAGCATCATCCATTACCTCTTCAATATGATGTACACCAAGTAATTGAATATTATTTGCATTTAAGGTAATTCTATCTGAATAGGTATCATATTGTGCATTTCCTGTAACATCTAAAATAGAATTAACCTTAATACCATTATCGCCTAAATATAAATCCTTTTCCTTTTCTCCTCTTAACCACTTAGAAACTACAATCGAATCCGTTTCATCTGTGATTTTTATTGTGAGTAAAGAGGATTTTGCTAAATCCTTTACCTCTAAGGCGAATACATATCCTTTAATTCTAAAAATAGCTTCTCCTCTTGTGTGTAAATATTCCTGTAACCCACTTTGACTAATTGGAATAGCTTTAATTGGAGTATAGTTATCTGGAATAGAGGTTCTTCTATATTTCTTTTGTTCTTGCACCTCTTTATTAAATTTTTTTGCCATAATCGCCTCTTGTCTTTGCTTAGACAAGGTCTCCTCAATTTCTGAATCTAAGGCCTCAATTTGAGCCTGGATGGATTTTTCCTCATCCTTCTTTGCAAAAACCTTAACATTAAGACCATATTCCGCAAAGCCCTCTTCAACTTTAGGGCATAATTCCTCTACCCCTAAAGCATCATAGGCAACTAAGAATTCAATTTCATTACCAGTAACATAAGAATCAGATAATTGAAGACTTTTAAAATTCGAAGCCTTCTTATATAATTCTTCTAATATATGAGCTAAATAGCCCTTTAGCTCATCCTCTGTTAAGGTTTCATCCTCATATCCAAAGGAAAAATCTAAAGATAATCCCAAGGGTAAAAAGATATCCTCTACCGTCTTTTTAAGGCTCATATAGGTATCATAATCGATAGCATAGGTTAATACGAAGGAAATATTTAATTTTTTAGAATTCTTTTTTAATACTGCTTCATCAATTCGAATATCATTATCACTATTTAAGATATTCTTTCCCTTTATTGCATCAATAATTGTCATTTTTTATCTCCTTTAACCCTTACTGCACGAATATGCGTAAATGTAAATATTGTATAAATTAAGGTAAATGCCATACCTACATATAATAACCAAAAGGCACGAAATGCCATATCGAACCATAAAAAGACAAAATAGATTAAGGTATCATAAAGAACGAGCTTAATACGGAATCTTCTTTCAATTTTAGGGTTCACTAAAAATGCTAGGAAATAGCATCCAACAAGGGAAATCAAATAATAAATTAAAATATTAAAAAAATCATAAAAGAAGCATACAGCTCTATAATTGACCTCTCCTGCTTCTATACTTTTAAAAACCAATACTTCAAAGCTTTGTCTCATTAAAATATTACCATTTCTAATTTCCTCTAAGGAGAAATCAGAAATAGATAAATCCTTATAATCTACCCTACCTAAATGAATATTACCATAATACATATTCGCATTTTCCATTCCGAATACCAAGGTAATTCCATCATATAATTTATCATTCATATAGGCATTATCATTAAAGGATATCCTTGCATATTCCATTTCAATATTTTGATAAGAGCCTGTTAATTTTGAATTACTAAAGCTTGCATCATTAATCTTTCCGCTATAGATTAAGGAATCACTAATTCTTGTAGCTTCATTCTTCCCAATACTTACCTTGCCCATATCCACTAAGGCTAAGAGTAGGGTAGTAAGAATAAAGAAGGATATGAACCACCCAAAAATAGAATGTAAATGATCCATAAAATACATACCTAAAAAGGATGGATGAGATATTATATTCTTAAGTTTTCTATACATAATCGCTTTCCTCCTTTTTTAAACGCAAGCCCATTATACCAAAAAAACAATTATTTTTATAGTAGTATAAAATATCTTTAACTTTTCACTTTCATTCATAAAAACTTTAAAATATAATTATGCTTGAGGTTGATATCATGAATTACTTTACGAAGGATAAGCCCTATAATACACTCAATGAGTATTATAGGAAGACTTATGGACATAAAATAGCTAAAATATCCTTAAATGCAAATTTTACATGCCCAAACAAGGATGGTAAAAAAGGGTATGGTGGATGTATATATTGCTCTAAAATGGGTAGTGGTGATTTTGCAGGCAATAAGGAATTGCCCCTAGATTTGCAATTTAAGGAGGTCAAGGAGACAATTTCTAAAAAATGGCCGAACGCAAAATATATAGCCTACCTTCAGGCCAATTCCAATACCTATGGAGACATCGCACATTTAAAAGAAATATACGAAAAAGTTTTGAATATAGATTCTGATATCGTTGGGCTTGATATTGCAACTAGGGCAGACTGCATAAATCTAGATATTGCATCCTACCTAGGCAAGCTAAATAAAACGAAAAAGATTACTGTTGAGCTTGGGCTACAAAGTGCAAGTGACGAAACAAAAAAAATCATCAACCAAATGGAAACCAATGATGAATTCATTTATGCTATAAATTTACTTAGAAAAGAAAATATTGATGTTGTATTACATATCATCAATGGACTTCCTAGTGAAAATAAAGAGGATATGCTAAATACGATCAGATTTATAAATACATTAGATATCCAAGGAATTAAATTTCATTCTCT
The DNA here is from genome assembly GCF_034179385.1 of Anaeroplasma sp. Lineage (NCBI taxonomy): Bacteria > Bacillati > Mycoplasmatota > Mollicutes > Anaeroplasmatales > Anaeroplasmataceae > Anaeroplasma > Anaeroplasma sp. Next base: position 16,122 of record NZ_JAXFPY010000027.1, on the reverse strand, counting down.
ATTAATTTTAGAGCACACGAAGCTTGGATCTATGTATAAGGAAAATCCATTTAAGGTATTAACCCTAGAAGAGTATGTTGATATCGTAGTGGATCAAATATGTCTTTTAAGAGGTGATATCATCGTTCATAGGCTTGCTGCTGATGGGGTTTATTCCGATTTAATTGAACCAAAATGGACCATGAAAAAGATGGTGGTCATGAATGAAATTGATAAGAAATTAAGATCTAACAAACTTTATCAAGGAATAAAATATGAGGGATTCTAAGATGGCCATCCCTCATTTAATATGGAATATTTACCATTAAATAATTCCATATATACCTCTTCTGCAAGATATGGAAAGACAGGATATATGATTCTTATATAGGTAAATGCTTGATTTTTGGAAATATTTTCTTTAAATAATATATTTTTATTAAATGCTTTTAGAATCTCTATATAAGAGAGAATATCTCCCTTATCTAAAGCATCCTTAGCCATATCGGATAGCTTATGAAAATAATAATCTAGGTTCAGAGAACCTACTTCCTTAGCACCCATAAGGCATCTTTTCACATCCATAAGATAGCTTTTTAAATCCTCTAAATGGTAGGTATCATAAATTAATTCTTCTGTATCCGGCGTTGATGCAACTAAAAATCTTATCGCATCACAGCCAAATTTATGAATATATTTATCCATATCCATTAAATTATGATTGTATCTTCGAATTAAGCTATGGTGAATATCCATACATCCTAAAACAATAGAAACATTTTGAAATAAATCAGGTAATGCATAGCTTACCTCTTTTTTTATAATGTTATAAAAGATGATAGGCATAAATAGGCTTTCCACTATTTTATCCTTATGAATATATGCCTTCTTTATCGGCAAGAAGGATTCATATAATTCCTTTGTATCCAAAGAGAACAAGGATTCAATAGAGCCTATATCATCATAAATTAAAGATAATAAAGGGCATAAGCCCTCTGTAATGAAATTGGACATTGTACCTAAAATAGGACTTCCAGGAACCAATACATCAATAGGTAATACTGGTCTAAATTGACTAGAAAAGATATAGGGTAGGTATTCCTTTAAGGAATTAATTTTAGATCCTTCCTCTAAGAATGGAAATAAAGCTCCAAAGGGGTCTAAGCTCGATAATAAAATCTCATGATTTTTATATCCATGGGATACCGTGCCAATTAAGGATTCTGTGAAGGCCTCAATGATTTTTTCTCTTGCCTCCATCTTTTCATATCCATCTAATAAATCAGAATTCATAAGTAAGCCATCATTTGTAAGGATATCTATAGAATCAAAGCCTTCATTTAATACGAATAAAGCATCCTCGCTATCAATGGATGGGATACCTAAATATATTCTTTCATGATACATTTTTGAAATAAATACAGGAATATCTCTTCCGGTAAGTGGATTTTTGGCAGAAAGTCCACTATAGGCATATAAATTCGTATCACTATTTATAAATTCATATACGCTTTCCTTTTCGTCTAAAGAGATGTAGGCATCTATATCCATATAATTTGGATTTAAGAATATATAGGATATTCCACCCATATATTCTGGATTTTCCATTTCAATTTCTAAAGCCTTGCCGTTACTTAAAAAGAAATCTACCTTAAGTAAGGATACTGGAGATAATTTGTGAATGAGCTCATTTTTATATTCTTCTTTAATAGAAAGCTTTTCTATATCCGAAACAATTTGAGGAATTAATCCATCAATATCTAGAATAAAGCATTTCGCTCCTGCCTTAGGCATACTTGCATCATCTACTATTTCATAGAGTTCATTATTTCTTTCGTGGATCGGATTATATACTTTATATTTTATATAGCCTCTTTCATATAGCTCTATAAAGGCATTTTGCAAAATACCAATATATTCCTCTCCTCTCATAGAGATACATTTTTCATTAGAAATACCTATGCCTAAATTACACATTTGGGTATAAAAGATATCCTCCTGGGTATGATCTAATACCTTATATAGCTTCTTACTTTCTAAGAAGGATTTTAAGGTGATACTATTAAAGCCTAGAGGATATAATACATTTTCATTTTCCATTCGAAAGAATCTTGCTAAAACATCTCCAAGAATTTCTTCTCTTATTTCCCCATCCTGAAATCCATGCTTATCAATTTCTGGAAATGGTGCATAAACAAAGGACTTCTTTTTAAAGCGATCATTGTCTAAGGAATAGCATTTCTCTTTTATAAACTTTAAATTCCAATCCACATTCATTTATGCATCACCTCCTAAAAAAATATAAGAAAAAAGGACTACAATCGCGTAGTCCTAAAAATTACTTGTGTTCTTCAATATATTTAACTACGTCATTAACCGTTACAAATGCGCCTGCATCATCTGCATCAATTTCGATGCCATATACTTCCTCAAGGTCCATAATGATTTGTACAGCATCAATAGAATCTGCACCTAACTCCTTGATGTTTGCCTCAAGTGTAACATCTTCTTCTTTACAGCTAATTGTATCAATAATAGTCTTCTTAACAGTTTCAAAAACGTCCATTTTATGTATCTCCTTTGTAATTCTAAAAATATTATAGCAAAATTGAACTTTAATGTAAATAATTATTCAACAGCTAAAAGGGCGACATCGACAATAGAATTTAAGTTTTTTAGCTCTTGGATAAATTCTTGAATGGAAATCTCCATCTTCATAATATCTGCCGTAATATTCACATAAGCAATATTATGAATAGGAACCTCCTGATTAATCGCTAAAACATTTGCGTGGCGAGATGCGATTTCATTTAATACATTCGATAATGTGCCTGGCTCATCTTCCATTTTAAAGGATAATAAAACCTTTTTGCCAACCTTAACGGATGGACGATTTACATAGTCCTTGTATTTATAAAATGTACTTCTAGACAAGCCAACCTTTTTACAGGCATCACTAATATTTACACCAGAGGAAATAATTTCCTTTATTTCAATAACCTTTTCAAAATAGTCTGGCAAAACCGATCTATGAATTACATAATATTCATCATCTTTCATTATAATCCTCCACGAAAACACCACTACCAACATTTAAGGTTAATACCTTAAAGCCCTTATTTCTAAGCTTAGGTATAAAATCTAAATTCTTTGAAACCATAAGCATTGTAGAACCAGACCCTGAAATTGCAAAAGCTACATCATCATCCTTGATTAAAGCTTTAATGGTATCATAATCCTTAATTAATTTTGAACGATATGGCTCATGTAGCCTATCACTAAATAAATCCTTTAATAATGGAATATCGCCATCAAGAAACGCTCTAGGTATATTCACAATTCTAGACATATTCCATACGATATCCTTATAGGGAAGCACCTTAGGTAATACACCTCTTGCCTTTTGTGTGGATACACATTCTTCTGGAATAATTACACTAAATTTTAAATCCTTATGAATCGGGTATAAATTAGGATAATATTTATTCTCCTTCTTGTAGCTTGCAACTAATCCACCATAAATGGCTGGGGCAACATTATCTGGGTGTCCTTCTAATATAGTTGCAATATCAAAAAGCTCTCTTTTACTATATTTATTTCCTAAATAATAATTTGCCGCAAAAATTCCTGCAACAATTAAAGATGAAGATGAACCAAGTCCTCTAGATACCGGAATATCTCCTTTAAAGCCAATCTCTACAGGAATGATTTCTTCCTTTGCGTAATCAAATACGTATTTATAGGACTCATAAACCAAATTCGATTCCTTAGTGCTAAATTCATCATCAAAGCCAACAAAGGAAAAATCATTTTTTCTTTCGAAGGTAAATTCGTTCGTTAAGTTTAAGGCAATACCTAATACATCAAAGCCTACACATACGTTAGCGGATGTAGCTTCTACTTTGATTCTAAGCATTTTACCACTTCCTCAACATAGGAATTTGAATCCTTAAGAGAAATGATTTCTCTTTCTACCTTAGGATAATTTAGAACCTTTGGTATTTCTAAATTGAATTTTTTACTTAATGTATGAATCGCCTTAAATGCATCACGTTCCTCTATATCAAATGCTTCTAAAACAGATTGAGGGAATTTATATGGAGATGCCGTTGAAATAACAACACAAATAGAATCATCCCCTGTTTCTTTTGAATACTTCTTATAGGCATTATATGCAACTGCAGTATGAGGGTCTACTAAATATTTATATTGATCATAAACCTCTTTAATAACCTCTAGAGTCTTCTTTTCATCTGTAGAATAGGCATAGAAATAATCAAATGGATTCTTAAAATCATATGAACCCTTTGTATTTAAGGATTCCATTAGCTTTTTTACCTCATTTGTAGATTCCTTTGTACCATAATATAAGAATCTTTCTAAATTTGATGATATTAAAATATCCATAGATGGAGAATTGGTCTTAAAGAATGGTCTATTCTTATTATATTTACCATTCATAAAGAAATCCGTTAATACGCAATTCTTATTGGATGCACAAATTAAATTCTTAATAGGAAGTCCCATAGCCTTTGCATAGAATCCAGCAAAGATATTGCCAAAGTTTCCTGTAGGCACATCAAAATTGATTTCTTCCTTATCCTTTATTACACCATTTCTTAATAGATAAACATAGGAATAGAAATAATATACAACCTGTGGTGCAAGTCTTGCAATATTGATAGAATTTGCACTAGATAGACTCAAATCCTTATGATTCTTAAAGAATTCCTTAACGAAGGTTTGGCAATCATCAAAATTACCCTCTAAGGCCAAAACCTTAGCGTTTTCTCCTCTAAAGGAGCACATTTGTGCCTCCTGTACTGCAGATACTCCTCCATTAGGGTATAAAACTACAATGGAAACACCATCAACATCAGAAAAGCCATTTAAGGCAGCCCCACCGGTATCTCCAGAGGTTGCTGTAAGGATAGTGATATTTTTTTCATAGCCAAGCTTTTCCTTAGATAGCTTCATTAATCTTGGAAGCACGACTAAGGCTTGGTCCTTAAATGCTAGGGTTGGTCCATGGAATAGCTCTAAGAAGTATGCACGATCTGCCTTCTTCATTCCAACAACCTCTTGAATATCAAATGTAGAATAGGCAATATCTAATTCCTTCTTGATTTCATCATAGGAAAATTCAGGAAAGAATTTATTTAATACCTTTGTGGCAATAGTTTGGTAATCATCCTCTAATAAATCATGATAATCCAGTGTAGGAATCTTATCGATAACATATAATCCTCCATCATCCGCAAGACCATTTAAAATAGCCATAGGTGATGATACAAGCTTTTCTCCTCTAGTACTGTGAAACATAAAATAATCCTCCAAAAAACATTTGATATTATTATAGTATGTTTCAAAATTAAAAACAAGTGTTTTTCAAATGAAAACACTTGCGAAAGTTTTATATTTATATAAAAGAAAAAACCGCATATAGCGGCAAATCTTACTTTTCTACTGGATAATATTCGAATGCATAGCAAGCTAATGCATTATAGCTCAAGGAGCCATCAATATTAAATCTTGAGTAAATATCTCCATATTTTTCACTAGAGGATGTATCAAAATATACCTTACCCTCTTTATAGCATACAACAACTAAATCGGATGAATCGATTTCCTGAACTCCAAGCTTATCTGTTGCGTTCTTCTTTCCAGAAATAGAGGATAAAATATCCTTTGTGTTCACAAAATATACATATCCATCATAATCAAGGCTATCCGCCTGAACCTGAATATCGGATACAGCACTTACAGCACCACTCTTGCTAGAAGAACCACAAAAGATAATGAAGGAATCCTTATTATCTCTTTTTGTTACTACTTCATCAACCGTTAGCTCCTTAAATACATTTTCCTCTTCAATTGTAGCACCAGCATCTCTCCACTCCTTATAGAATGAGTTTTCACTACAGGATGCAAGTGTAGTAAATGCTATCGAAACCGCTAAAGCGGATAAAATTTTCTTAAATTTATTCACGATAAAACCTCCTCAACAAAGTCTTTTATATTATATTCGATTCACCATCAATTTTCAAGAAATATCTATAAGACACTAAAAATATCCGCAACACTATTGATAACTCTACAGCCTGCCTTATCTAAGATATCCTTTGCTTGATGTCCACAGGATACTAAAACGCAATCCACTCCCATAGCCAAAGATACCTCATAATCATGTAGGGTATCGCCAACAAATAGAGTTTCATTAGCCTTGATTCCACTTTTTTTCATGAAATCTAAGGCAATATCTACCTTGCTTGCGGCATGAATATTATTTATTCCTAATACGGCATCAAAATATTTTGTAATGCCATAGGTATTCGTTTGCTCAAGCAAATTATTTTGCTCGCTTGCAGATAATATATATACACGTATACCCATTTCCTTTAATCTTTTTACTGTATCTACAATATGAGGAAATAGGCCACATTTCATACTTCTTGGCTGATAGGCACGAATAAATCGTATTGCTAAGGATTCATAGGATTCTATATTAAAATCAATGCCTGCATCCATATAATATTGTCTTATAGGGAATTTAAATACATGCTTATATTCGTCTATAGATAATTCCTTTTTCCCTTGTTCCTTTAAAAATACATTTAATAATTCAACACATAAATCTAAATCATTTATGATGGTGCCATTAAAATCTAAAAATATATCCTTATACATTAGATTCCTCCATATATTCCTTTAAGGCTTCCTCATAATGCTTCTTAACCTTATCCTTTAGCCATTCTGGTTCGATAACCTTACAATTTTTACCAAAGGACATTACAAAGGATGCAATCATATCCTTATTTTGCATTTCTGCAGTAAATCTTGTATGGGATGGATCAAGCTCAGTTACAACCTGGTGTCTACCATAGATTCTTTCTGAAATAGCCATATTTAGATTTGTAAATTCTAGGGTAATCTTATAATATTCTCCATTTTTGGTCATACCAAAATCATCTAAATAATTCTTTTCATCATAGGATTTTAAAATAGTAAAATGATTTCTTGTTTTAAAAATATCCACTAAACGATTTAATTTAAAATAACCAAAATCATTAATGGATTCATTATAAGCTAATACAAACCATGTTCCATTATATACAAATAATTTATAAGGATGAATCGTATGAATCTTTTCTTTATTCTTTGCAGAACGATAGGTAATTTCACATTTCATTTGTGCATCAATGCATTCCTGTAGGGTTTGGTATCTCGCCTCAAGTTCAGACTTATCCATAGCCAGTGGGAACCTGTCAATCATAGTAATCGGTGTAACCTCATTACTTCTTTCAACCGATGCTACAATTCTTCCCATAACCTCTTGGAAATCCGAAAACTCCATGAAATCCTTTGATTTCTCTAAATAGGCAATGGCATCCCCAATAATCTTCTTATCATTTCCATTTAGCTTAAGCGTTGGTAATAAACAGCTCTTATTTAATTTATAGCCGCCATATAAACCCTTCATAGATTCTAATGTATATCCTGCAACCTCAAGCTCTTTAATATATTCTCTTACATTTCTTGGATTTGTTTCTAACAAATCCGCAAGCTCCTCAGTCTTAATATAATCTGTTCTTACAGATAATATTTGAATTAATTTTATACATGCAGCGACTCTATTCATTTCATAATACCCCCAAAGGAAAACTATGCATTTATTTTAGCATTATTTATGTCAATTTTCAACGTTGAAAAGCTTTGAAAAATGGATTATAATGTTATAAAATCTGGCACCTTAAGAAAAATAAAAAACGCTTAGGAGGATGGTATCATGAAGATTAATTTTACAAATAATAGGCCTAAATATATAGAAATATATGAAGAAATCACAAAGGAAATTAACGATGGCATATTAAAGGGTGGAGATAAGCTTCCATCGAAAAGAGTTTTAGCTATGGATTTAAATGTATCGATCAATACCATTATGAATGCATATAACCTCCTACTAGAGGAAGGGTATATTTCTTCTTCCTTAAAAAAAGGATATTATGTAGAAAAACAGCTTATAGTGAATAAAAGAATCGATACTATCAAAGAGGAAATAAAGGAGGTTAAAAAGCCCTTATATGATTTCACAACCCAAAGCATTGAAGGCTTTACAAACACGAATTTCAAAAGAATTTTAAGAAATGAAATATCTTCTGATACTTTTATTAATAAAACAAATGCCTTTGGTGATTTAGAGCTAAGAAATGCAATTTCTATGCATCTAAAGGAAAATAGAGGAATTGATGCAAAGGCATCTCATATCATTATTGGTAATGGTCTTGAAATGCTTGAGAGAGTATTAAATATAATAAAAATAAAATCCTTAACCTTAGAAAATCCAGGATATCATAAGCTTGAAAAAATAGCTAAGAACTTAGGTATGGATGTATCCTATATAGATTTAGATGAAAATGGAGTGACTATCCCTAGCAAAAGAACAATTCTATATACAACTCCATTCAATCAATTTCCTACAGGAATTAAGATGACAATTTCTAGAAAAAAGGAATTAATTTCCTATGCAGAGGAAAATGATACCTTTATTATCGAGGATGATTTTGATGCAGAATTTAGAATTAATTCTAGCCAAGCAACAGCTATGTATACCTTATTCCCTTCTAGAGTCATCTTCTTTTCCACATTCACAGAAACTATATATCCAGGATTAAGAATATCCTATATTATCCTACCGGATTCCTTATATGATATATATTATTCTTCCTATAAGGATTATTCTCAAAGTGTATCCACCCTAGAGCAGCTTGCGTTAAAAAGATTCATACTAGAAGGATACTTTGAATCTCACATCAACAAGCTTAAAAGAAAATATATTAATAAAAGAAAGCTTATTATAGATTTATTTAAGAATGATGATTTCTTTACTATAGATGAAAGGAAAAATTATTTATCTATATTAGTTCATGTAAAGACCTTCCTATCCGATAAAGAAATTAAAGAAAGACTTCAAAAGAGATCTATCAAAATTCAATTATTATCCGATTTCAATGTTTATAAATTTGAAAGTAAAACACTAATTTTAGGATATACTGCATTATCCAAGGAAAAACTTATAGAAGGTATAGAGATCATTAAAAACGCCCTAAAGTAAAAATATCCCGCTTGGGGATATTTTTTTATTCTTCGTTCTTTGTAGAATCTTCTATAGTTTTAGTTTCCTCTTTTGCCTCTTCAAGAACTTCTTCAGCAGGTTTTTCAAGAGCTTCACAAGCAACTTCTTCAGCTTCTTCTAATCCCTCTGCCTTAGCCTCTTCTAGAGGAGCTTCCTCGAAAGCTTTAGTTTCTACTTGAGCCTCACTAGCTACTTCCTCTTCCTTGTTTAAGGCAGGTGTTACCTCCCTTGAAACCTTAGATTTAGAAATAACAACATTCGTTTGAGGTCTACGATTCGGAATCTTTCTTTCAGGTTCTTGCTTTTTAGAGAATCTACGAATGAATTTCTTAATAGATTTTAAATGGAATAATAAAATATAAATTAGGGCCACTGCAACAAGGAATAATAAGGTAATACCAATGGTCTTCATTGCCATATCTGTACCTGTATATACAGACTCACGTGGATAGCCTTGAATATATTTTGTATTAAAATCTGGAATCATTGAGGATGGATCCTTTGTAAAGGATTCAATGTATATGGATGCAGCATTTACCGTATCTGTATCATAATCTCCTTTACCATCTCTACTTTCTGCATAAATATTATAGTATTTAACGAAATTCTCCATATCGGCATAGAAGGTGCCAGCAGTTTTAGGGAAATCAAATTCAAAATCTACATATTCACTGTTCTTATAAACAGGATTTGTAGCATTATCTACGATGTTAAATCCTACAACATCACTTTTAAGTTGTTCTTTAATAAAAGACATTGTAGTCTCTGTAAGTGGGAAGAAAACTAAATCATAGCTTGTTCTATATGTATCAAGTAGACTTCTTCCTCCTTTTAATACAGATTCCTTTTCACTAGTTGGCTTAGCACTATATTTATCACTATTACAATCCGCACTTAAATTGAAATAATAGTCATAATATGGGACTTTACTATTTGTACCATAGAATCTAAAGGCACTTGGATTTGTCTTATCGGATAAATTTAAGAAATTAAATTCTGGATGTAGGATAGTAACTAAATATACGTTTTCAATTCTACTAATGGTCTCATCCTTTCCATCCATAGAATAGCTTGCGTTATGCTGATTTACAGATTCATAGATAAATGTAATATTCTTTCCATTTTCTTCAGCATATAATAAGCTTGGCTTATCCTCTAGGGGAGTAGAGAAAATACTGAAGCATCTTGCGATATCGCTATATTCTGCATCTTGATAGTTTTCTGTTTCCTTAGCCTTAGAAACTGCATTCGTAAGCAATGAAGAATAATTCGATGATGCAAAGCTTGTATACATTCCTAAAGCAATAATAACTGCAAAAACTAAACAAAATGCTATATATATAATTTTAATTATTGTTTTCATTTAAATGTTCCCTTTCTAATATATAAAATCATTGTATCATTTTTTCATATTTTTTCAATATTTTACTTTACAAATCATTTAAATTATGTATAATAATAATGCGCGTGAAAAAACGCGTTTTATCATATACATGGCGCATATGGTGAAGTGGTTAACACGGCGGATTGTGGCTCCGTTATGCGCAGGTTCGATCCCTGTTATGCGCCCCATGTATTTATAGGGGCATATTGTCAATGGTAGCAAGCCGGTCTCCAAAACCGTTAGTGAGGGTTCGAATCCTTCTGCCCCTGCCACTGAAAAAATCGCTTAGCTAAGCCAAATTTTAGGTTTGGCTTTTTTTATTACCAAAAGTATTACAGTGTTATAATTCGTTTTTGGCCTGATTTTTGGCCCAAAAAAAGCCATTTTGTGGCAATTTATCCGTAAAAATGGCTTAGTTATGGGATTTTTTTGAATTAATTTGTGGTCCAATTTGTGGTCCAAAGTCATTTTTTTGAAAAAATGCTTTGAATTATATTCGAAAAATTCAGTTTTAACCAAATTTTTAGGTTTTTAGGTCATTGTTTGATTTGATAATAAAAAAACAAGAATTACCTATTAACAGGTGATATCTTATCAAAATATAATTCCCATCCTCTAGTATACGTTGTATCCCATGCTATACCATCAATATCTCTAAAAGGTATTTTTACACCTTTTTCAGCCCATACTCCATTGGAATCGAAATCATATAAATATAAAGAATTTTTCCCCACATATTCAATCTTACCTACATAATATGAAGATGGAGAATTATCACAATAAACCATTACAATTCGATCTAGCTGTTTTATATCTTTACATGCAGTATAAAAGCTAGATAGATTTATATCATAATTTTTTATTTTATCTACCAATCCTGTATACTTATTAATTTCATCGCATGCATCATTTCTCATTTTTACTTTTTTCAATCTAGAAAGTTTCATTATTTCATATCCTTTAATGAAAAAATCAAATTCTTCAGCACCAGCCATTAAAGTATTGCTTACATTAGTAACATAAAAATGAGAATAAGTTAAGTCACAACTAAACCAACAAGAAGTCATTTTCTTTTCATCTATGGATTTTTTTTAAATATCAATCTTTTCTGTTTTATTCATAAAATATACAATCCTCTTTTATCAATTCTTTATTATCTAATGTCTAGCCTTATTAGATTCAAATCTTTTAGTTTCTCCAATTAAATAATCAAATCTTTTACATATATATTACCATATTTAACATTTCAATGCCATTAATTAGCAAATATTAGTTTTTGTTTTATTAACCTATTTTGCCCTAACTAAAACCTAAAAGTATAGTTTAATCTATTTTGAACGAATAAGCAAAAAAACAGCTTACTTAAGCCAGATTTTCAATTCACCAATAACTTGTTTCCACTCAATGTAAAATGATTTAGCGTTTTATGTAAAGGTCCCTATTTAAAAAAAATCCTTTGGCCCAATTTTTGACCATTCGCTATAGAATAGTTTAAATTAATTCAATGCATTTCATATAAAATAAATAATAAAGTTCCAACCAAATTAAATTAGGATAGACGGCTTCGAAATCATATTTCAAAAACTCCAAAACCGTTAGTGAGGGTTCGAATCCTTCTGCCCCTGCCACTTAATGACTTCGGTCATTTTTTTATTTTATAGACATATTAAAATACGAAGCTTAAAATCTAGGCTTCGCATTTTTTATCATAGATAGATTATGATTTAAAATTTGAATTCAACATCTTTTTTATTCTCTTTTGCATATTGCAATAATTCTAAAAGCTTTTTAGCAAATTCAATTAATTTCAAATCGTCAGTATTATTTATAAGTATTTCAACTATTTCAATTGCCCTAGGTATATCGTTGAACTCCAATGTTTCTTCCTCATATCTATCAATTAAAATATTGCACTCCACGCTAATAAAATCAAACAACTTCGCTTCATAATACTTATAATCTCCGTCTTCTACAATCAAGTATTTTTCAAGAATGTCGCACGAAATTTTTCCCTGATAAAATTTAACTATCTCTTCTTCATTATGAGCAACAAAAATATATCCTTTCATTCATAAATTCTCCTTACTATGAAATAAAACATACTTAGCCATTTACTAAGATTTAGACATAATCAAATACAATTAATTTCATATTCTTTAAATTGTACATTTCTGAGCAAGAAATTCATTAATGTATACATCAATCTCATTCTTTTGAGTTTCTAAGTAAGATGGTTCTTCTTCTAAAAGGTCTAAGTCAATCGATTGCATGTTTTTCCAATTTTCAGGTATTAAATACTGATAATGAGAATAATTCTTGCAATTACTGCACCAAACCCAGCCACTACCATGTTTGTCATTTTCACTAAACCTTACCATATACATGTGATAATCATTTTCGCCACAAATTGGACACTTTGCTGGAAACTTTGCTTCATTTAATTTAAATAGTACTTCATTGATTTTATCATTATCATCTTTCCACATATTATCTTTCACCTCTAATATAAGTCGATAAAGAATTACCTAATCTATATGCAGATGGTTCTGATGACTTACCTTTCTTTAATAATCTCTAGTGCTATTTTATATTTATAAAAAGAAATGTCTTTATATAGAAAAAATATCAGCAGAATACTTTTCTATTAATTCTTTCAAACTATCAAAAAATCTTTGCTCGCCAATAAGTCCCTTTGCTTCACGTAACGTTTTATAATCCTTTGATATTTGGTATATCGCCTCATGATGTGTTTTCAAGGATACAGTATGATGCGTATTTTCAGAGCACACTTCCAATTTAAAAATATCAGTATTATCTAGTATCGCAAAGGTCATTATTATATCGCCAAATGTTTTTAAAGTGTATGGTTCAACCGTAAGTGCTACATCTTTTTTTTCGCCCTTGCACAGATAATCCAAAGAAACATTTAATACTTCAGAAATTTTTATAATATTTTTCATCGAAGGGGTTTGCTTATTTCGTTCATAAGAATTTATCATTTGTACTGTCATTCCGTCAATTTTATCCGCCAAAGCTTGCTGCGTAAGACCACATTTTTTTCTGCTTTCAGTAATTCTTTCACCCATTGTCATAATTATCTTATCCATATTTCATCAATTTCCTTTCATCATATTAAATTATAAAATATACCATTTATTACCACTCTTATTTATATATTATCATATTCAATACAAAAATTGTAGATTTTTTATCATTTCTGATGATTTTTTACTGGAATTGATTAAATATTTTCTTTGTGTTACTCTTTAATCAGATTGAAAAACTTGCCAAAAAAGGAGTGATAAATTATGGCAAAAAAGAAAAACAGATTTGATGATGGGTTTCAAGCCTTCCTAACTGAAAAAGCAAATTTTGTAGGAGAAATAAAGATGCCGGAAATTGTCGATATGGGAAATACCGACATTCCTAAAGAATTGATATCTTTTGATAAGCTAAGAACCTCAAAACAAAAAAGGGGATATATACATTTTTATGTTCATGACAAGGTGTTTGCTTCTTTTATAGCGAATGTTCCTGCCTATCTAAAATACTTGTCACAATATGATGGTGCGCTTACGCCAGATTGCACACTTGCAATTGGGCAATTAGATTATTTACAAATGACCAACACCTACTTCAATCGAGCAGTTGGAGTATATCTACAGCAACATGGCATTCCTGTAATACCTTCCGTTCGTTGGAGTGACGAAGATAGTTTTAGATATTGCTTCAACGGATTACCTAAACATTCAATACTTGCAGTATCAACTCATGGATGTATCAAATCAAATGAGCAAAAAAGAATGTTTAGGACTGGTTTAATTAAGATGATTGAATTATTAGAGCCAACCGATGTTATTGTCCATGGCTATATGCCGCTAAGTATCTTTGAAGGATTGGAAAAGCTAACACGTTCCCATAATTATCCAAATCATTTTGAAAAGTGTAGAAAAGATGAGGTATAATCATTATGGGAACATGCTATAAGGGTGGGGCTACTTCCTACCATTCAATAAAAGACAACATATCTTCAACTGCTAATAATTATTCCTATAATGATGGATATTTTGGCGATAAGGGTAAGGCCAAAAATGATTATTATAGGCAAATAGATTGCTCAGATCCGGTTGAGGAATCAAAAAAATTTTATGATATAATTGCTTATGGTGGAATTGAAAAACCTATGAGTAATGGAAAAGGCTTCATCACTGAGTTAAAAGACGGAACAATAATTTCTTATAGAGAAGTAACATCTACTGAAGGTAGCCCAGCAGTTGAAATTAATATTAAAAAATCAACTGATACAGGTGGAGTAAAGAAACAAAAAATTCATTTTGAAAAGAGGAAGAACTAATGAATACCACAGATAATAGATTATTAGATATAAAATTATTAAAATGCTTTATAGGAAAACAATTCAAATGGTTTCAACATGATGAATTTGTTTTTACACCTACAACATATGGTGTTATATATATAAATATTGATAATAAAAATTATGCTTTAACTGATTATTATGAAGTTAAAGATGTTTTAGGTGATAATGAAGAAATTAGTACTCTAAGAATAAAAGAACATAATGAAGAACTAAAATCACAAATTCTAAACTCAAAAGTTGTATGTGAAAACATTAATTTAAAAACAAATAATATCTTATTAGTTAACACAAAAACAACTATAGTCAACAAAAATGATCCTAATGATAAATATACATTGTTAGACACACATGGAATTATTTTCAACTTAGAAGATGATTATCAAATTGCTTTTGAGAAAGATGACTTTGGTGAAAATATCACAATATATAGAGGGTATAATTTACAAGATAAATTTAAAAATATTCCTAATGATATTACTTCTACTATTATTGATGAATATGAAGCTACATGTTATTTAGAATATACATCAATCGAATAAAGACTAATACTGCTTCCCATTTTGAAGCAGTATTTTTTACAATTTGACTTCTGTCAATGAATAATATTTTTCCCAGGTAAATGTATATGTGACAAATCAAGTCATTTTGAATGAAACTGTAAAAATGACTTATCTAAGCCAAATTTTAAAATGAATATTATGTTAAAATAATGCTTTTTCGTTCAAAATAGATGGTAGTATGAAAGTATATGGTAAAAAGCATCTTTTTGGCACACTTTTTGGCAGCGATTTTTAAAACACTTTATAACAATTTTGCCTTGATTTTCGTTCAAATTAGCCAATTTCCAGCCAGCTTGGAATTACTCCAAAACCGTTAGTGAGGGTTCGAATCCTTCTGCCCCTGCCATCTAATAATCGCTTAGCTAAGCCAAATTTTAGGTTTGGCTTTTATTTTTATATAAAAAACGAGGATTAATCAAATATAGTTCCTCGTTTTATTATTACTCTATCAAATTAGTATTAAATAAATTGGATGCTTCTTCTTCAAAATTCCAATCAGGATTATTATTCTTATAGAAATTAATAAAACCCAAAATATCAAAATACTTTCTCATAAGACCGTATGTTTAAAAAATAGCCCTATATAAATCTAGTTTAAATCCTCCTATAATAAGAATCACAAGGAGGACTTTTAAAATGGGTAAAAATAAGATGAGATCCATATATGAAAAGGAAGAGATTATAAAGG